>JAZQDJ010000116.1:0-5653 GCA_045546735.1 Lachnospiraceae bacterium
CGTTGAAAAATTCAACACTCTTCAACGCTCAAAGGCGTTTTTCTTTGATTTTCAGCGTTTTCCACGCAAAAAGCGTTCAAAAGTGATGAAGAGCATTCAATTAGCGTAACGCGGCGTGTTATCGTTACATCTTGCAAAGAAAATGAGATTGCAAAAGAAAATTGCCGGTGCTAAATTGAAAACAGGAACATTGGAGAACTTATGCAAAAACGAAAATCAACACCGCCCTGGCGGAGCAAATTAACGCCATATCAGGACGAGATCCTGACCGCCTGGTATCAGGAACGGACGACCTTGAAAACGATCCAGAGCCGTCTGGCAAAGTACGGGATAACTATAACCTTATCCGGCATCTCCCGTTTCATCCGCTGCCGGAAAACTTCGACCGATCCACATCAGCCGTCCCAGTCGGCAAGTAAACAAACACCACCATCCGAAGATCCGCTCGCCGAACTCACGGAAAAATCCGTCGCTCAACTGGAAACCGAATGGCAGGAGGAGCAAAGAAAGAAGTGATACCGCAAGGACTTTTAACCGCATATGGGTTAAAAGTAAAAAACAAGGTTATATTTAAGAAACAGATGCAACGTGGAAATAATCAATAATATGCGTGGACTTGAGTTCAAAGGGACGAAACCGCCGGAGATTTCTGATTTTTCTTGATTTATTGAATTGAAAAATTGCTTTGTGCAGTGTATATTACAACATAGGAGTAGAGACCATGAAAGACATTACCAGCAGCGTTTACAGTTTTGAAAAATTACGGCAGGAAGGATATCTTTATGTCGATAAGACAGAGTATATCTGGAATTTGATAAATCCTGCTGGAGGCTCCTATTTTCTTTCCCGCCCTCGGCGTTTCGGAAAATCATTGACCGTATCGACTTTAAAAGCAATCTTTGAAGGGAAAAAGGAACTTTTTCAAGGACTTGCTATTTACGATAAACCGTACGATTGGAAAAAATATCCGGTAATCCACTTGGATCTGAATGGGTGGAATTTTAACACCCTCGATGAATTGCGCAGTAGTTTATGCGGATTAGTGCGGGAAAGTGCTGAAGATCATCATATAGAAATTCAAGAAGATGTTCCGGAAAAAATGTTCCGGCAGTTAATCAGAACATTGGCTTCTGTTTCTCCGGTTGTGATTTTACTGGATGAATATGATAAACCTATTTTGAATAATATCGGAAATCCAGAAGTTTCACATATATTATCCGAACTCAAGGCTTTTTATTCTGTAATAAAAGCTTTCGAGAATAAATTACTCTTTGCATTCATTACTGGTGTCAGTAAGTTCTGTCATGTTTCGCTGTTCTCTGATTTGAATAACCTGACAGACATCACCATGGATGCCAGATATGCGACAATGTTTGGTTATACCCAGGACGAGTTGGAAGCAAACTTCGGGGATCGCATTGCTGCTCTCGCCGGTGATACGGATATTGATACTTATAAGAATAAAATAAAAGAATGGTACAATGGTTACCGTTTTCATAAAAATGCTCAAACGGTGTATAATCCGGTATCTTTGGCATATTTTTTTGAAAATAATGGTGAATTCAATAACTATTGGTTCTCAACCGGGACTCCATCATTTTTGCTGGAACTTATCAAAAAGCAGAGATTTGATCTCGAAAAAGTTTTGGAAACTCCGGTTTCCGGTTTTGCATTCAGTGCCTATGAAATTGACAAACTCAATCCTCTGACATTGCTGTTGCAGACCGGATATCTGACAATTGATAAAGCGGTTGAACGCTACGGTGACACCACATATATGCTTCGCTTTCCCAATCTGGAAGTCAAAGGCTCTTTTGAAGCATACCTTACCGGGGATTGCAGCGGACTTCATGTGGATCAGGTAAAAGATTCTGTTTACAAACTTGCGGACAAGGTGAGTACAGGAGATGTAGATGGTTTTCTTGAGACAATGAAGGTGTTTTTTGCAAAAGTTTCTTATGATGTCCATATGAAGAATGAAAACAACTTCCAGCTGCTGTTTTATTCGATTTTTATGTTGCTCGGCATAAGTATCGTCGCTGAATCCAAAACAAACAACGGCAGAATTGATGCCGTTGCGACAAATGAAGACTTTGTATTTGTCTTTGAGTTCAAATTAAATAAAAGCGATGAGATCGCATTACAGCAAATCAAGGATAGGGATTATTATCGCCGGTATATGAATTCCGGTAAAAAGATCTTCCTTATCGGCGTAAACTTTGATCAGGAAGCGGGACAAATTGACAGTTGGACCTATGAATCGGTCTGATTAGAAAAGCAGTTGCATTGAATTTGAACTCATTTATTGCATAAGCAGTCCTTTGATTCAGTTGTTTTTATCTTCCGGGAACTCAAAATCCAATGCGAAGCCGCAATCCAGTAACAGCATATCATTGTTGATTGGGGCGTGCCGCATAATGAATGGCTTTCTGCATTCCGGAGTTACTGTCGGGACATCAATTTCAAAGTCTTTCAGAAATTCCTGCGATGGCAGAATATCCTGTAAAACTCCGGTAATGATCTCCAATTTTGCAAAGATTTCTCTGTCGCCGAATATCACGATATAAACGTCAATGGACTTTTCCTTATTTAGTTTCAGAAACCAGACATAATCCCGGACGGGAGTGTTGTTTTCAAAGAGAAGGACATCGAGTTTTTCGATCAATTCTCTTGTGAAATCGGCACACATTGAAGCCCACAATCTTTGCAATTTCAGATGAAGTATGAAAACATATCCATCTGCGTTTACAGCCATGTGTTTGATGATGTTGTAATCAATCAGATATTCCAGAAACATATACCGGCAAAGGGAATGCAGTCTATCAAGATACTGCATATCTTCGTCAGGGTAAATATTGAAATCGGAATGTTGATACACATCATAAGTATTGAAATGTTTTATCATAATTGTTTCTCCATAAAAGCGGCATTATGCTGCCGCCAGTTAACATTATCCGCTTCCGCAATGACATGAGCGCAAGATATGACAATGCAACTGCAAAAATGACAAAATACACATCGCAACCTCTGTATTAAGTGTATGTTTGTTTAGGCAAACACCTGATGTAATATATTTCACAATGCAGAATGTTTCAAATAGAATAAAAGAAATTCGGAATAAAAGAACAGATTTCACTTCCGCAAACATGGATAATAACGTTTTTAGAGCTTTCCGAGTTTGAAAAAAAGGCAAAATTGTGATATATTACGGATAACAGGTGTACGCCACAAGGAGCATTATGAAAGAATCTCAAAACATCGAATGGAAAGAAACTTGGAACGACGAATATCTCAAGTGGATTTGCGGCTTTGCCAATGCGCAGGGCGGCAAAATTTATCTTGGCATTAAGGACGATGGTTCCGTCTGCGGAGTAAAGAATGCAAAGAAGCTCTTGGAAGATATTCCCAATAAAGTTGTAACGACACTTGGAATCGTTGTAGAAGTGAATTTACTTCAGAAAGATGATCGTGAGTATATTGAAGTAATTGTATCTCCATCCAGTTTGCCTATTGCTTACCGTGGCACATATCATTATCGTTCCGGAAGTACAAAACAGGAATTACGGGGAACTGCGTTACAGAACTTCCTGTTAAAGAAAATGGGTGTTTCCTGGGATGATGTCGTTCAGGAACGGGCAACGATGGATATGATTTCTCCGGAAGCTGTTGAATATTTTCAGAGAAAATCTATTGCCAATGAGCGAATGTCCCCCGAAAGTTACACCACAGACATCCGCAGTGTTTTAGAAAACCTGCGTTTGATTGACGATAGCGGTCATCTGAAAAATGCGGCATTGCTGCTGTTTGGCAAAGATCCGGCAAGATATTTTCCTCTTTGCGATTTCCGCATCGGGCGTTTTATCGCTGATGAAGCAGACTTACTGTTTCAGGATGTTATCGGGGGAGATATCATCCGTATGGCTGACCGAGTTGTGGAAATATTGAAATCCAAATATCTTGTCTCCCCAATCCACTATGAAGGTTTGCAGCGGATCGAACCCTTGGAAATTCCGGAAGACGCTCTGCGAGAAGCAATTTTTAATGCAATTATTCACAAAGACTATACGGGAGTCCATATTCAAATGCGCGTTTATAATGACCGAATTGAATTATGGAATCAAGGTAGATTGCCGGAGGAATTGACGCCAGAAAAGCTACTGGAACGACATTCGTCTTATCCCCGGAATAAAAATATTGCGGAAGTATTTTACCGTGCCGGATTCATTGAAAGTTGGGGACGGGGAATAAGAAAAATCATAGATGGTATAAAAAAAGCCGGGCTTGCAGAACCTAAAATAGAAGATGCCGAAGGAGGGGTGCGTGTAACGATATTCCGTAAAAGTCATAACACAAGCCCTGCAATCACCTTACTTCATCCAGAAGGTAAGGTGAAAAGTAAGGTAAAAAGTAAGGTGAAAATTTTGGATGCAATTCGTAAAAATTCCCATATTTCAGTTCCCGAAATCGCATCTATCATAGGATTGTCTGTTGGTGGCGTTGAAAAAAATATACGGCAACTAAAAAAAGACGGTGTTTTGACTCATACAGGACCGGCTCGGGGGGGGTATTGGGAAATTATTTCATCTATGGATGATGAAAAATGAGTAAACAAAACAAGGCTCAAAAACGGAAAGCAAAAGTCAAGGCGAAAAAGCAACAGGCGATCCATAATCAGCAGTCGCTGACGGAACGTGTATCTGCTGCATTGGAGAAGCTTTGCGAACCTGTCTTACCGGAATATATTGACGATTCCAACGGACCGGATCTTACCGGACGGAATATTGTCTGGCAAATGGGAATGATTGCCTGGAATATTCATGTCACCGGACGGAAGGAACTTGCCGACTGTGCCTTTGTCGGAAGTAAACTTGATGCAGAACAACAGAAAATGGTACAGGATGAAATTGCCGGTCTTGTACAGCGAAAAATAGAACTTTATCCCCGGCAAATGACTGCGATCCGTGATGTTGCCGCAACGCTTATAAACGGCTCTCCACGGGCGAAAGCCCGACCGGGCGACACTTTCCAGGAACCACCGGAAAAGCCCGTCAGCGAGCCGGGAAAGCCCATTACTGCCAAAGACATCGCCGCCTTGCGTAAAGAGATGAAACTCACGCAGGTAAAGTTCGCAGAACTCTTCGGAGTTACCGCCAGAAAGGTCTCCGAATGGGAACACGGAAAAACGTCCTATAGCAAAGCTCATTTGGACATTCTTAATCGCTTACTTAAAAAATTAAAAATTTGACTAATTTTATTCATTGATTTGCAATTTAGCACATTGAACAGATTGCATAGTATCGCTTTTTTATGGTACAAATTCAGCCTCAAATAGACAATATTTTTCAGTTTTTTTGCTCCTTGCATTTGTAAATATGCTTATTGGGGTGTATATTATTGCCATTGTAGTATTGTGGGGACTTATCCCTGTTTTGCTGCAGTGGCTAATTGACAACCGTTATATTTCAGCAAATAGTATTCTAAACCGACCAAGTAAAAGAAATCTGTATTTGCTTCCATCCTAGGTGAAATGTACCCGGTGAGATTGTGTCTGCACATCTTGCCGGACGTTCTCTGGCATGATGGAAGCAGGCTCTTGATCGGGCCTTGAATACTAGTGTTTGGGAGCGTTCGGTTTTTATTTGAACGTTACCAA
>JAZQDJ010000117.1:0-31211 GCA_045546735.1 Lachnospiraceae bacterium
GGAGGCAATACAGAAAATTTATCCGCCGGCCATGATTCTCGGGAGAGCAGTTACGGAAGGACAACTTGGAACGGTTTGTCTTTTTGCGCTTGCTTCTGCGGCGTTTACAGCAGCAGTGATGTGGCTTGTAAAAATCAGTTATCATACTGTTTGCCGTAATCTGTTTACCGTCAGGGCAAAGCATAATTATACGATGGGAACGCTGAAAACTACGGATATCAGAAAGGCAGTTGTGATGCGTGAAGCACGGAGGTATTTCTCGTCCGGACCATATGTGTCTAACACGATTATCGGACCTGCGCTCGGAGCGGTAATGAGCGTAGCTTTCCTGTTTGTAGAGGCAGAAGCAGTGTTCGCGCAGGTAACTGCGCAGGTACCTTTTGTGTTGAACATAAAGGCAGCAGTACCGCTGATGGCAGCAGCGGTTATGACGATGGCAAATGCAGTCAGTATGTCGGTTTCGCTGGAAGGAAAAGAGTGGTGGTTGTTAAAAAGCCTTCCGCTTACGACAAAAATGATATTGGACGGAAAACTTCAGTTTCATTTGATGTTAGCGGCTCCGTTTTTTGCAGTGTCACAAGTGTGTACATGGATTGCTTTTCAACCGGGAATTGTTGAGGGGATTGCGGCGCTTGTGTTGTCGGCGCTGCTGATAGTTTTTGCTTATGTGTTTGGTTTGCGGATTAATTTACTGTTTCCGAAATTTGACTGGGAAAATGAGACGGTTGCGGTAAAACAAAGTGCTTCATCCCTGCTTGGAGGTATGGGCGGAATGCTTGCGGGATTTTTGCTTTTAATCCCGGTTGCTGCTTTGCCGCAGAAATACTGCACTATAGCATATTTTGCCGGATGTGTGGTGCTTGGTATACTGACTTGGATTTTATATGAAAAAATGAAGAACATCGACCTTTCGGAAATTGGTTAAGGGAGAGGAAGGCTGCGGCGCAAAATGATGTGTCGGCAGCCTTCTTTTTGTGGAAAAAACACCTGTGATATGCTACAATATAACAGACTATAGAAAAAAGTAGGTGCACTATGCGTAAAATAGCAAAAGATATAGAGGATGGGCGTTTCAGTCCGGTTTATCTTCTGTATGGCGAGGAGGATTATCTGCGCAAACAGTACAGGGACCGGTTGATCAGGGCGTTGGCTGACCCGGAGGATACGATGAATTATCACTATTTTGAAGGTGACCATATCGTGCCGGAAAAGCTGATAGACCTGGCAGAGACACTTCCGTTTTTAGCCCAAAGACGCGTAATTATTGTTGAGAACAGCGGCTTTTTTTCAAAAGCACAGGATAAACTGGCAGATTATCTGGCGGAGATGCCTGACACAACGGTAATTGTCTTTGTAGAAAAAAAAGTAGAAAAAAGAAGCCGGCTTTTCAAGGCGTGTAAAGATGCAGGGTATGCGACAGAATTTGTGAAGCAAAGCGAGCAGACATTGAAACACTGGATTATGGGCCGGATTCAAAAGGAAGGAAAGCAGATTACACTGCGCGCGCTGGATGAGTTTTTGGACAGAACCGGTTCCGATATGGAAAATATAGCTACAGAGCTGGAAAAGCTCTTTTGTTATACGCTTGAAAAAGAGGATATCACATCGGCTGATGTGGAGGAAATCTGTATCAGACAGTTGAATAACCGTATTTTTCAGATGGTTGACAATGTTGCGACAAAAAAACAAAAGGCTGCGCTTGAACTCTATTATGATTTGATTGCATTAAAAGAGGATCCGGCTTACATTTTGTATATGGTTGTCAGACAGTTTAATCTTTTGGCACAGACAAAACAATTGCGCAAGAAGGGATATGATAATAAGACAATCGGTGAAAAATTGTCTATGAAAGATTTTGCAGTAAAAAAATGTATTACGCAGGCATCTAAATTTTCTTTTGAGGAGATTCGCGATATTTTGGCGGAATGTGCCCAGACAGAGGAAAGTTTTAAGACGGGAAGAATGAATGCGATGCTTGCGGTAGAATTGCTGATTGTAAAACTCAGTAGTTAGCCAAAGGTAACTAATTCTGTAAAGAAAGGGAGAAGATTATGTTTGAACTTATTATTTTTATTATTATCATTTCTGTAGTTTTAAATAAGAATAAGAAAAAGAATGCATCAAAGCCGGGGGCTTCCAGAACGCAGCCTGTGCAAAGCAAACCTGTGCAAAGCAAACCTGTGCAAAGAAGACCTGCACAAAGCAGACCTGCACAAAACAATCCTGCGCCGAAGAAGCCGGAAGAGATGAGTACAACAGCGATGCTTGAGGCGAAAGCTTTGGCGGATGACAGGGAAGAAATGCTTGAAAAACAGCGCCAGCGCATGGAAAACAAAAAACATTACGGACATCTGAATTATGCGGAAAAATATGTTATCGGTGATGCAGTTCCGAAAGGGAAAAAGATGGTGTTCTGTTCTTATTGCAATGCGGAAAATCTGATTCCGATGTACAGTTCGGCAAGAGAATATAACTGCTATTTCTGCAGGGAAGATTTATAAAAAGGAAAAACGGATGAAAGAAAAAATTAAGTGGAGAATGCTGCTGCTTTACGTTTTGTGCGGAGTGGCTGCGAATATGTTTGGAAAGTGGATTGCGCAGATGAGCGGAGCACCGTTTTGGCTTGATTCTGTCGGCACATGCATGGTGGCATACCTATCAGGTCCGTGGACGGGAATGTTTTGCGGAATTTTATCAAATGTCTGTTATGCAGCAGTTGATTTTGCGGCGTTACCATACACTGTCACAAGTGCGGCAATCGGAATTGTGGTAGGACTATGTGCACGCAAGGGACTGATGAAAGATATCTACGGAGTAATCACGACGAGTTTTATTGTCGGGATTATTTCGGTTGTCATTTCCGGACCGCTTAATTTTATTTTTTTTGGAGGAAGATGCGGAAATGTCTGGGGGGACGGATTGTATGATTTGCTTCTTGATAACGGAGTTTCTCCGGCGGTAAGAGGGATTTTGGCGGAAGCGTTCATTGATATTCCGGACAAAATTTTATCGCTTACGCTGGTGTATATATTGGTGAAAGGTTATAAGCATCTGAAAAAGCAGACGGCGGCATTTATTCTTGCTGTGAGTGTGATTTCACTGTTGGGGGCGACGGAGATGAAAGCCGATGTCATTAACGGCGGAGATTATGTTCCGATTGTTTATAACAGTGAAAATAAGATGAGCTCTTCGGAGGCAAATGATATTGTGCAGACACCGGACGGATATATTTGGGTAGGTTCTTATGCCGGACTTTACCGTTATGACGGCAGAAAATTTACGATGATGGGCAAAAAGCAGAACATCACAAACGTGACAGCGCTTTATGTAGACAGTCAGGGCCGCCTTTGGGTAGGAACGAACGATTCGGGACTGGCATTATATGAAAACAAAACGTTTAAACTTTACGGAATGAATGATGGGCTGGATGCAAACTCTATCCGTTCCATCTGCGAGGGAGAAGAGGGGGAAATCTATATCGGTACGACCGGAAAAATGTCAGTGCTTTATCCGGATGATACGATGAAAATGCTTGTGACACTTGAAGATGTCAGCTACGTGAACAGTCTGACGGATGAGAAAAACGGAATTGTTGCGGGAGTGACAAATGACGGAGTGTTATTTTTTATCAAAGAGGAAGGAATTCTTTTCAGTGAAAAAGTAAATGATCCTCAAAAAGGATACTATACATGCGTATTCCGTGAACGCGGCGGGGATTATCTGGTCGGTACGAGCAACAAGAAAGTTGTGAAATTTTCTGTGGACGGAAAAAGAGTCAGGAAGGAACGGACGATTCATTTGTCCGGCGTAACTTCCGTGCGCAGTATTGCAGGGAATCGTGACGGACAAGTGTGGATATGCGCGGATGACGGTTTCGGATATTTGGGGGAAAACAATGTTTTTCAGCCTGTGATGATTCCGGAGTACAATAATTCATTGGAAGGTATGGTGCAGGATTACGAAGGAAATTATTGGTTTGCCTCATCAAGACTCGGAGTGTTGGAGTTGACGAAAAATCGCTTTGCCGATGTATTTGCAAAAGCGGATATAGAGGACCGCGTAGTAAATGCGACATGTATTTATGAGGGACTTTTGTATGTGGCAACAGATACGGGGCTCGTCGCCGTAGATGAAAAAAATAATCGCCAGATAGAAAATGCGATGACCAAAAGATTAGACGATGTCAGAGTGCGTTCGCTCATGGCGGATAAAGCGGGGAATCTTTGGGCATCGACATATGGTGAGGACGGGCTTGTGTGCCTGAATGCCTCGGATACCATTGTTTGTTATAACGAAATTAATGCAGGGACGATGGGAAGCCGATTCCGTTCTACGCTCGAACTTTCGGACGGAACGGTTGTTGCAGCGTCAAGTACGGGACTTAGTTATATTAAAGATGAAAAGGTTATAGGTGTTGTCGGGGAAGAAGACGGTTTGACCAATCCGCAGATTTTGTCGCTGTATGAGACGGAAGAGGGAAAACTTCTTGCAGGCAGCGACGGTGACGGACTTTTCATTTTGGAGGATGGAAAGGTTGTCGGCTGTATTTCTTATGAAAACGGACTTCCGTCACAGATTATTCTGCGTATTTGCGAGTTTAAAGACGGTTATCTGCTTATCACAAGTAATTCGCTTTGTACCATGGATAAAAGCGGAAATGTGCGACAGATACAGAACTTCCCGTATGCGAATAATCTGGATGCAAAGATAGATGCAAACGGAAATGTCTGGGTGCTTTCGAGCGCGGGTATTTTTGTGGTAAATGCGGATGCTCTTTACAAGGATGACCCACAGATGTCATATCGGTTATATGCTTCTGCGCACGGTTTGTTCACATCTTTGACGGCAAATTCATGGAACTACATGGATGAGAACGGGAAGATTTATCTTTCCTGTGCAAATGGTGTAAAAACGGTCGATACGATTGCGGCAGAGGATGAAACTGTAGATTACAATATTGCAATCAATAGAGTTTCGGGAGCAGAGGGAGAGATTCTTCCGTCCGACAGCGGCAGTTATTTGCTGCGAAAAGAAGATAAAAGCATTGAGATTGAGCCGGTTGTACTCAATTACACGTTGTCCCGCCCGTATGTGGAATATTATTTGGAAGGATTGGATGAGCAGCCGACGACAGTCCGCCAGGATGAACTTGATGTCATCCGTTATACCAATATTCCGAGCGGAACGTACCGTTTCCGATTCTCGGTGCTTGATGAAAACACAATGGAGCCGCAGGGTGAAATTGTGATGGATTTGGTGAAAGAAAAACAGTTCTATGAGCATACATGGTTTTATGCTTATTTGACGTTTGTTATTTTGTTTATTGTTGCTTTTATTACATGGACTTTGACGCGTATCAGCAGTATGAGCGTCATTCGGAGCCAATACGAACAAATCCGTGTTGCAAAGGAAGAAGCCGAGCATGCAAATAGTGCAAAGAGTATGTTTTTGGCAAATATGTCACACGAAATCCGTACTCCGATGAATGCAATTATCGGAATGAGTGAGGTGGCATTGAAAGAAGAGGTTTCCGATACGGTCCGTGACAATTTGCTGGACATTCTCGGAGCAAGTAATAAGCTGCTCGGTACGATTAATGACATTCTTGACTTTTCAAAAATCGAGTCCGGCAAAATGGAGATTGTAAATGCGGAGTATTCTTTTTCGGCGATGATGCGCGGTGTTGTCAATATTATTTCATACCGCCTGGAGCAAAAAACGGTGAAACTTATAACGGAAGTGGATCATGACATTCCGGATCAGCTCTGCGGCGATGAACTCCGTGTCCGTCAGATTTTAATTAACTTACTTAGCAATGCGGTGAAATTTACGGAGGAAGGGACGATAACGCTTACTGTCGGTGCCGAGCAGACAGAAGACGGTATTTGCCTTTTGATTGATGTCAAAGATACCGGTTGCGGAATCCGGGAAGAAGATTTAAAGCGCCTGTTTGAAAGTTTTGAGCGTGTGGAGAGTCAGCAGCTTCACGGTGTGGAAGGAACCGGACTTGGTTTATCCATTTGTAAAAATATCGTGGAAATGATGGACGGACAGATTTCGGTTGAGAGTGAGTATGGCGCAGGAACAACATTCCACGTGGAGGTACCGCAAAAAGTAGTGGAAGGTTCCGTGACTTATGCAGAAGCATGGAAGGCGGAAAAAGAAGCTGAGAACGGAAAGAGCGTGGGAGATAACTGGACATTTGCAAATGCCAAAATTCTTGTTGTAGATGATGACTATGTGAATCTCAAAGTTGCAAAAGCCCTGATGAAGGAATATGAGATGGATATTCATCTGGCAGAAAGCGGTTTTGAGTGTATTGAAATGGTGGCAAAACAGAATTATGATTTGATTTTACTTGATCACCGTATGCCTAAAATGGACGGCGTGGAGACGCTGCGCAGGTTGCTTGCGGATGGTTCATTTGCGACACCTGTAGTTGCAACGACAGCAAATGCGCTGATCGGCGCAGACCAGATGTATTTAGAAAGCGGTTTTGCGGATTATCTGAGCAAGCCTTTGGAACAGAATGAGATTTTCCGCGTACTTGACAGATTTCTTTCGGCATATAAAAAAGAAAGAACTTCGAAAAAAGAGCCGGATGTTTTGCAGAAGCAAAGCGACACATCGTTCCTTGCCCGTTTGGAGGCGGAGGGAATTCATACCGGTCAGGCAATGCGTTTCATGGGAAATGATGAACAGCAATATGCAGAAATTTTACAGTTGTTTGTGATGGATTCGAAAGAAAAAGAGCAAAGACTGAATGGATTTTTGAAGGCAGAAAACTGGAAAGAGTACGGTATTTTAGTACACGCATTAAAGAGCAACATGAGAAGTCTTGGAGCGGACGAACTTGCAGATCGGGCATTTGCTCTTGAGAAGGCGGCGAAAGCATCGGACGGTGTGTTTGTGAAAGAAAATCATGATGCATTTGTCATGGAATGGAATCATCTTTTGATCGGACTTAAATATATTCCGAGGCTCGGAATTGTCGGCAGTCTGCTTGAAGAGATGCGGGAAGAGGCTGATGCCGGGCAGAAAGCGGAAGAAACCGGTGCGTGGACAGAGGAAGAGTACCGCGGGAAAACAGCACAGATTGCAGCGTCTTTGGATGATTTTGAGTTGGAACTTGCGAAGGAAGGGCTGAAAGAACTTCAAAGCAAGGCACTGAGTGCTCAGCAGAAAAAACAGCTCGATGATGTGGAAAAAGCAATGAAAGATTATGATTACGACAAGGCAATTGCAATTTTGTCGGAATAAATAAGTTGCTTTAAGGTAACAATGCTACAAAGGAGAAAGGAAGATTGGATTATGGTAAAAACAATTACAGCAGAAAATTTTGAACAGGAAGTAATGCAGTGTGAAAAGACAGTTGTCCTTGATTTTTGGGCACCGTGGTGCGGACCTTGCCGCATGTTTACACCTACGATTGAAAAGTTTGCCGAGGAGCATCCGGAAGTGATGGTAGGAAAAGTGAATGTTGACGAGCAGCCGGCATTAATGCAGCGTTATGGAATTATGAGTGTTCCGACACTTGTTATCCTGAAAGGCGGGGAGGTTGTGAAAAAGAATCTCGGTGCCATTTCGAAGGAGGCAATCGAGGCATTGCTCGGATAGAGGAGAGTTTTTTGTGTTTTGGCAGGGATTTGGAGTGACTTGCAGTGTTTTGTAGTTCTTTGGCAGGGATTTGGAGTGACTTGCAGTTCTTGGGGGCAGATAGATGGTGTCAAAAACAGAAATCTATATGTGCTTTTAAGAGGCATTTTCCGACGCTTGCATATTGAATAAACAAAGCAATTAAAATCTATATGTAAATTTTTAAGACGTTTTCGTCTAGATGCAGAAGATATCTGTAATCTATCTGTAAAAATACTGTTCAGTAAGTGGAATGCACAAATTATGTAAACTACAAGGGGCATTTCAGAAGGAAATTTGCAGATATAATTTGACACATATATTATTTATATATGAAATGAGTCCGAAATTTTGCAGATATAAGTAAGAAAAAATCAGGAATCTATATGTAAATAACAATAAAAACTCGCTTGAACCAAGCAGATAGGGAAAATATCGAATGGTTTAAGCGAGTTTTTTGTTATATCTCTGACAGAATGCCTTCAATCACCTGCAATGTATACTCCTGTAAGGCATCTGTAACGCTCTCGTCATACTCTTCATCGTGAACCCGCGTGTTGGAAAGCATGCGGATGGAGAGGAGCGGAACAGAGAAACAGTGGCAAAGTTGTGCGACAGAGGCTGTTTCCATGTCTTCGCCGCATGTGCCGAATGTTTCATGCATAAGTGTAATTAAGTCTTTGCGGTCTAGCCATGCATCTGCAGAAGCGATTTTTCCGCTCTGTATGCAGCCGCCCGGATGCGGATGCGGGATAGTTTCGGCGATGGAAAGAAGAGCCGGATGACTGTAGAAACAGTTGACTTTTTTTGTAGAAGTTGCCGGTGATGCCGGTGAAAATACTTCACAGCCGATGGCATCACAGCATGCGAGTGTTTTGCCGATGGCAGCAGGTCCTATTTTAAAGTTAGAATAGTTGATGATTTCGCGACCAAGTAAAAGGTCGCCGCGATGCAGCTGCGGAGAGTGTCCGCCGCAGATTCCCTGATTGATAATAAGGGCAGGGGAGAAGTGCTCGATGGCAAGCATCGTTGAGGCTGCTGCATTGGTCATGCCCTGATAGGTTTTCGAGATAATGACCGGATGATTTTGGTATGTGCCCGTAAAGTAAGGGAACCCTAACAATTCCTTTTCACAGCAGTTATCAAGTGCCTGGAGCAGGCAGCTGATTTCACTGTCCATGGCTCCCTGTATTAAAATCGGTTTCTTTTCACTTAAGTCGGCAATTATTTTCTCCATAAAAAACCACTTCCTTTTTCTTTTTATGATAAGAAAAAAGGAAGCGGTCTGTCAACATCGTTATCTTAAAATAATGTATGCAGTATATGCAAAATAGAGAAGGACGCAAATAATACCTTCGATACGGTTTGTTTTGAGTTTTGTCTTTGCAAAAATAAGAATGATGACACAGACAACAATCAGGATGATTGTGTCGATAATCAGTTCTGCATTTGCATTGATTGGTGTAAGAACAGAAGCAATACCGAGGATGAACAGAACGTTAAAAATGTTCGATCCGATTGCATTTCCGAGAGCGATACCTGTGTCGCCTTTTTTTGTTGCGACAAATGATGTTACAAGTTCCGGAAGGGAAGTTCCGATAGCAACAATGGTAAGACCTACAAGTGTCTGGCTCATACCGAGAGCCTGCGCAATCAGGCTTGCATTGTTTACGACAAGATTACCGCCGCCGATGATGGCTGCAAGACCGACAATCATAAAAAGTAAACTCTTAGGAACCGACATCAGTTTTACTTCGTCGCCCTGCGTTCTGTTTTTGAGTGCATCTCTGATTACAAAGAAAAGGTAAAGTGCAAATCCGGCAAGAAGGATAAGGCCTTCCGGGCGGCTGAGTTTTCCGTCGAGAATTAAAAGAAGAAGAGCTATTGTAACTCCGATGTTTACCCACAAATCACGTTTCAAAATATCTTTGTGTGTGGTCACAATAAAGCACGCTGCGCAAAGGCCGATAACTCCGAGCTGGTTGAACATGTTTGAACCGATAACATTACCGAGTGAAATGTCGCTGTTTCCGCCAAGACCGGCAGTAATACTGACAGCAGCTTCCGGAGCACTTGTGCCGGCTGCGACGATAGTCAAACCGATGATGACGGACGGTACTTTTAGGATTCCGGCGATGGAAGAAGAACCATCCACAAAGAGGTCTGCCCCTTTTACCAAAAGAACAAAACCGACAATAAGTAACAAATACATCATAATGATACCCTCCGTTTCCGTGCAATAAAAAAGACTTTTATTGCACAATAAAATAGCAATAAAAGTCTCGTCACAAACAAAGTATTTGAAAGTGTGTTACCCGGCCCTATGGCGTGATGACGAATAACACAACAGCTTATGGCTGCTGACTACTCCCTCGTATTACTATATTTATATCATCGGACAAAATTAAGTGTCAAACTATTTTTGGAAGTCGTATTGCAAAAGCGTACGGCATTTGTTAGGATATTTTAGAGGTGAAACGATGGCAAAAGTGAGAACTTTACAATTGAATTTCATAGCACTTTTGATGGCTGTAACACTGATGTTTTGCGGATTTGGCGTAGATGGTACCGCAAGGGGGATGCGTTTGGGAACCGGGGAATTCAAAGGGGCTCATGATACTCTTGTATGCCCGGGGGCGGGAGAGTTCTTTACCGGTTCTTTACCGCTCGCAGAAAGCCAAAGTGTAAGAGAGCTTTCGACGGATTGGCAGAGCATTGTTGTTTTGCGTCCGGGACGTCTTGGCAGTGCAGGTAACGGATATAAAGAAATGCAGTTACATGTCGTTTTTCCGGAAAGTTTGCGTAAGGTAACTTTTTACAGAGAACATTCAATAACGGAAGGGAAAGCGCCGGCGACGCATGTTACGGAAGTTATTGTTTGCTATATACATAATAAGGACGGGGCGAAAGGCTGATTGTTTTGCAACTTGAAAATATGCAGAACAGGAGGTTAATTTATGTCAGGAACAATCATTGCAATCGTAATGGGTGTTTGTGCCGTTGCAGCCGGTATCTGGGGCTGGTGGTACGAAAGACACGGAAGCGACGAGTAATCCGGACATAAATGCTGATTGCTTCGGAAAAAGGAGGACTGTTATGGAAAAGATAGCCAGTTTTACAATCGATCATAATAAACTTCAGCCGGGAATTTATGTTTCCCGCAAGGACCATGTCGGTGCCGAGGTGATCACGACATTTGATCTTAGGATTACATCGCCGAATGAGGAGCCTGTGATGAACACGGCGGAGATTCACACCATCGAGCACTTGGGTGCAACGTATCTTCGCAATTCATCTGTAAAGGACAAAGTAATTTATTTTGGGCCGATGGGATGTCGCACAGGTTTTTATCTCCTTTTGGCAGGAGACCTTGCATCTTCGGAAATTGTCGGTTTGATGACGGAGATGTTTGAGTTTATCCGCGATTTTGAAGGAGAGGTTCCGGGTGCATCTGCTAAGGACTGCGGTAACTATCTCGATATGAATCTCGGAATGGCAAATTATGTTGCCGATAAATATTTAAAAAATACATTGTACGGAATAGATGAGACGCGTCTTGTTTATCCGGAATAACACCACATTCAGATGTAAGAGAGAAGCTCGAAAGGGCTTCTCTTTTTTGCGCACAATTCTGCCTCGCCGTGCAAAATGCACGTTTTTGAGATACAATATAAAGTACAAGTTGCATTATGTAGCATACAAGTGGTAGTATATAAATAACTATGTAAACTGAAATAGAATTCGCCAAATTCGAAAGGAAGGAACTCATGAAAAGAAGTTGCGCAACAAGATTTTGGGCTGTTTTTATGGCATTCATCTTAGCCCTGATGCCGGTCAGTCCGATTTCGGTATGGAACAACACAACGGAGGTAAAAGCAGCCGGAACCGAGCAGGAATGGCTGACTGCTGACGAGACATATGTGTCTGCTTTGGAAGTAAAAAGTATTATGGACGGACAGGAACCGTTTGACGATACGGACGGTAACGGAAATGACAGTTCATCAAGCAACTTGATGGTCCGTTCGTACGATACAATCAAATACAGTATTGAATACAGTATTGAGACATATATGACCGGAAATTCATACAAAAACGGTTATATATGGTTTGAAGTGGACCTTCCTTATAAAGAGGATGAGGTTTATTTTGATACCGGTGTTATGAACTGGATGAGTACGGCAGATGGCTACCAGTGGACGATTACAAAAAAACCGGACGGTACGCAGAAACTGAAATGTGCAAAAAAACTTGCAATTGCACAGAATACAGCTACTGCTATTCCGGGAAAAGGTACGGTAGAATTTGTTATGCAGGTTCGCGGAATGCGCAGCGGTCAGACAATCCAACCGACGTTTTATGCCTATATGGATTATAACAAGTCCGTAAGTGAGAATTCGGTTTGTCCGGAACATGAAACGGAAGCAAACAGCGGTCTTGAATATAAAAAGGCAGTGCCGGACGCAATCAATGTCACATCGGCGCCTTCTTACAATATCCAGCTTCGTGCAGTGCAGGATATTGCTGCATATAAAGAGAGAAATTGGGATTTTTCCACAGGAAACGAATTGGCGTTAAATAAAGAAGCCGGAACGTTAAAGGGACGAGTTGTCGGCTTTGCTATTACATTACAGCTTTACAACTCGAAAACGAATAAGGGAATTAAGGGTATTGAATATCCGCAGGGACCTATTACGTTTGATATTGATATGACATCTGAATATTTACAGGAAAACAGTACAAGAACACCTTTAAATGATTCGGAGATTTACAGACCGCTTGTATGGAGTTACGGACCGTCGTCGTTTGATGCGTCTATGGATGGACGTGATATGAGCGGAACATACGGAAGTACTTATTTGGAGGCACCTCTTAATTCGAGCGGAAAAACAATCGCAACGGACGGAGCACTTTTAAATTCGGAGGAGTGTGAGACCTGTTGGAACGGCGGAACGTGGAGAGCGGTGCAAAATGGGCGTAAAATTTCATTTACAGTCAGTGATTATGAAATTAACCCAAACTGGTTCCCGACCAAAAATGTATCTGCATTAAATTATGAATATGCAGAAAACAAAAATATCGGATGTTTTTCGGCAGGAGAGTTGTTTGTAGTTGTACCATACGGCGAGGATGAGAATTATCTTGCAACGAAGTATGGAACAGGAACCGTAGAATTGAAACTTACGGATTCAAATATGAAAATGACCTCTATGTCAGGAACAGAGGTGACGACACAGGCAAAAACAACGGATGATACGGCGGCAAAGGTTGTGTCATTGTCAACACCGGGTACATACACAAACCGTATCCAATATGCATACGGTCCGGTAGAAGGAATTGGTTTCCGCGAGGATTCAAACAGTATTGCGAACGGTGAATGTTACAGAAACGGTGAGGATACAGCTGCAATCGGAAGCAGCGTTGCAATTATATGGGGCGGAGTCAGCAACGGTCAGTCCGGCGATGAAAATCGTGTAGAGGCCGGGGACTTCCTTTTGAAATTTGATGATGAGGCACTGGAAATTGATGCATCGAAAAACTTTTCCACATACGATGTTTTGCAGGTGCAGGATCAAGATGTAATTACTCATTACTATGCAGTGAAGACCGACGGTCTCGGATGGGCAAGCGATGATGAGATGGAAGATACGAAAATCGAAGATCTCCGTTACTATCCGACGCTGGAGCAGGCAAAACAGGCCGGAGTTGTTGTAGGTATTCTTTGGTCGTTCCGATGCAATCATTGCGAACAACTTCATGATGATTCTACTTATTGGTATTATCACCTGAACAATCAGGACATGATATCTAAAGCATTTTTTAAAATTAAAAATAATACGGATTTGATTGACAATGTGTACCAGACAGTACCGGAGTCAACTATTTGGAGAGCCAAAGACTTATCGGTAGAGCCTTCTGCCATTCCGACACCGTATGAGGTTCAGGCAAACAGTGAGACTCAGCCGACACCGACGATACCGAACTGTAAAAATGCTTATCAGAAGGCATATTACCAGGACGGAAATTATGACGGCGGACATACATCGGCCGGAAACGGATGGGAGTTCGGTGATTCACTCTATATCATTGGATATACGACGAAAATTACAAAAGAAATTTTACAGAAAGATGAGAACTCTGCGACAGATAAAGCAAAGAGTGTTTATGACTTAGATGCAGGTCAGGATATTGTGGATTATAAATTGACACCGACGATGCATCTTTCAGCGGATGTTGCATGGCCGAATCCGACAACCGTAACGATTGTGGATACGCTGCCTCTCGGTGTTCAGTATATGCAGGACAGTGCTGTTATGGGCGCGACATATACACCGGCAGCAAACGGTTTCGGCGGTACTTTTGTGGGTGGAACAGCGTTGGATCCTGCTTTGGGAACAACGACGATTGACGGAAAAAATCATACGACTTTGACATGGGTAATCCCGAATGTGACAGTGCAGTATGAACAGCCGGCGATTTTCTATAAAGTCAGAATTGACCCGGATGTGGAAAATGAGGCGAACTTCTCGAATACAGTTACGATTTCCACGACAGAAGATACAAGACCTCATACCGAACAGAACGGTAATATGGACAGAGTCGGCTTCAGTGTTGTTAAACTCAGCAACATGTCCATTACAAAACGTGCGGTAAAAGCAAGAGCGGACGTGAATGATATACTGGAATATGACATTATATGGTCAAACAACAGTGACAGTGACGCACGTGATGAAATCCTTATGGATATTCTTCCGGTAAACGGAAAAGACAGTAGTTCGTTCGAAGGCGAGTATGCGATTGATGAATTACTGATTTCGAGTCCGAATCCGGATTATGAAGTGTATTACACGACAGATGCGGCTGTTTTCGGAACAAAGCCGAATCAGTATGTTTTTGCAGATATTAAAGCAGGAAGTTCTAACGGAATCACATGGACAAAAGCAACGGTTACAAACGATTCGGTGGATTTTGGTGCTGACAGCGGAAATGTGACATCGTGGGTAGTTTTGGCAACGGTTCCGGCAGCTGATAAAGTGACGGTACGAAATTCGTTGCAGACGGAAGGAAATAAGCCGGGAGATATTTATTATAACAGAGCCGGTTTAGATGATATTACGGTTTCCGCTCCGGTTACAATCGTCGGACGCAGATTATCCGGTACGACATGGGTAGATATCGACCAGGATGGGGTAAGAGAAGACGGAGAAACGCTGCTTTCCGGTGTTACGGTAACTCTTCGTGATGAAATCGGAAATATAGTTACGGACTTAAACGGAAATCCATGTACAACGGAGACGGATGGGGACGGAAATTACCTGTTTGAAAATCTTCCGGCCGGTACATTCCATGTTGAGTTTACTAACGGCAGTACGGTTATCGGTGACTATACACTGACAGATGCAAATTCCGGAGATAATGAATGGGTAGACAGTGACGCGGAAAAAGACGGCGGAATACCTACGATTTCCGGTATTGAAATGCCGATTGATACCCGAATTACGAACGGAACTATTTATGAAGAAGTACATTTAGATGCAGGATTCTACCAGGCAGGAAGTCTTGAGATTTCCAAAACTGTAGAAGATGCACAGTCGGGAGAAGAAGATACAGAGTTTAAGATCACACTTCTTTTGACACCGCCGACAGGATATACATATACACAGATTAATGATGAGAACGGTAATGTATATACAGTAACAGACAATAAGGTTGAATTAAGATTAAAAAATGGCGAAGCAGTGAAGTTTGTAAATCTCCCGGCCGGTACAGAGTATGTTGTACAGGAAGAAGATTCACCGATTTTCTGTGAAACAATTAATTATTCTAACAACTCAAAAGTGATTACTGCAGCAGGGGAAGACGAGGTTTCTGTTTTAAATCAGCGTGTGAACCGTATTTTAGAGGGTACCACATGGATTGACGAGGACAAAGACGGACAGCGCGAAAATGGCGAGGAAGTACTTCCGGGTGTAAAAGTTACGGTATATGATGACGAAGGCAATGTTGTGAAAGACCTCAAGAATAATGAAGAGTGTACGATGCTGACAGATGAAAACGGAAATTATCGTTTTGAAAATCTCCCGGCAGGTACATTTACTGTAGTTTTTGAGGACAGCAACGGCGTTAAGATTACCGACTATACTCTGACTGTAAAAGATCAGGGGGATGATGATACAGACAGTGATGCTTCTGTAAATAGTGATGGCAATCCGCAGGTTCCGGGCATTCAGATGCCGCCGGATAATCAGATTCAGGATTCGCCATATATCGTTTCGCATGTGGATGCAGGTTTCTACCGCAGCGGAAAAATCCGTCTGACAAAGAAAGTGCTGGATGCTGAGACAGAAGACGGAGATCCGGCTTTCAACATTACAATCAGTATGTATGATACAAACGGCGTTCCTCTGACAGAAGTAGTAATTAATGGAACTGCAACGGCACTTACAAACGGTGCATATACATTTGCACTCAAAGACGGCGATGTTGTAGAAATCACAGACATTCCTGATGGCAGTACATATACTGTGCAAGAGGATGAGTATGTTCTTTACCGCGAGACTGTAAAATACAGCAATACAGATACAGTTAAGACAATCAGCGCGACAAGTGTGGATACCGTAGAGGTTGAAAATCAGCGTGTGAACCGCGTTCTTGCAGGTACTACATGGATTGATATTGATCAGGACGGAATCCGTGAAGACGATGAAGATTTTCTTCCGGGACTTACCGTAACGCTTTATGATGAAAACGGCGATGAGGTTCAGGATTTGAACGGTGATGACTGTGTTACAACAACGGATGCAAACGGAGATTACCGTTTTGAGAATCTTCCGGCCGGTGAAATTACGGTTGTATTTACCGACGAAAACGGCGATACCATCAGTGAGTATACATTGACAACACCGAATGCAGGAAATTCTTCCGAGGAAGAAAAGACGGACAGTGACGCGCAGTTAGACAATAACGGCGATCCGGCTATTTCGGGAATTGATATGCCTGAGGATGAGGATATCGAGGATTCGCCTTATGTTGTAGAATATCAGGATGCAGGTTTCTATCGTTTCGGTGATTTACAGATTTCCAAGACTGTGGAAGGGGCAGAGAACGAGCTTGCAGGCAGTGAGTTTGAGGTAACTCTTACATTAACAACACCGGGCGATCTTGTCCTGACACAGGTGAAAGATGAACAGGGAAATATTTATCCTGTAAATAATGGAAAAGTTGTATTCAAAGTAACAGACGGAACCGTGATTAAATTTGTGGATATTCCGGAAGGAACTGCTTATACAATTGCAGAAAAGGATGACCCTTTGTTTGCAGAAAATGTAACTTATATCGGTAACAAGACTTCCGTGACGGCGCTTGTGACAAATGAAGTGACACTTTTAAATAAGCGTGTCAACCGTGTGCTTCGCGGAACAACATGGCTTGATGAAGATGAAGACGGATACAGAGATAACGACGAAGAAGTGTTACCTGGCATCACAGTTACACTTTATGATGAAAACGGTGAAATTGTCGTAGATCTCAAGGACGGTGAGGAATGCGTTACCACGACGGATGAGAACGGAAATTATGAGTTTGACAATCTGCCGCCGGGATCATTTACGGTAGTCTTTACGGATGAAAACGGAAATCCGATTTCAGAATATACGCTGACAGTTCCGGATGCGCCGGATGCGGGTGACGATGCGGACAGTGATGCGGATTACGATGAGGATTACAATCCGACAATACCGGGAATTGAAATGCCGCCGGATGATGAGATTACAGATACGTATATCGTTGAGTACAAAGATGCAGGTTTCTATGTATCAAAGAAAACAGCGGTCAGCGGTAGCAAGACTTGGGTAGATAATGACAATGCGGCCGGTGAGAGACCGGATTCTATCACAATTCAGCTTTTGGCAGACGGTAAAGTCGTTGAGACAAAGGTTGTGACAGCAGAAGATGACTGGTCATGGATTTTTACGGATTTACCGTTAGAAAAGGGCAGAGTTAAAATTGTCTACAAAATTAAAGAGGTTGGAGTGGAAGGATATACAACTTCCTATGACGGATATAATGTAACAAATACATATGATCCGGAGGATCCGGAGGAACCGGAGGAACCGGAAGAACCGAAAGATCCGGAGGAGCCGAATCCAACAACGCCGAATCCGCCAACGCCGAATCCACCGGCACCGAATCCACCGGCACCGAATCCACCGACTCCGACACCGAATGTTCCAAAGACCGGAGATGATGCTCCGATCGGAATGTGGGCGGTACTTATGTTGTTAGGTCTCGCAGGTATGATAGGAGCAGGATTTGTTCTTACAAAGCAGAAAAAAGACGATGAGGTAAATAAATAATTGAAAATGCCCGAGCTCGATGAGCTTGGGCGTTTTTTTGCTTGTGGGGGTTCTTTGTTGAGGAGTAGGTGCATATAGGAGATACTTTATGCGGTGGTATATCTGTAATATTTTGAGGCATTTTCCTATAGGGAGGTGAGATTATGAGAAATATATCTGTAATATTTGTGGGGGAAAGTCTTTTGTAGTTTACATAACTTGCGAGCAATAGGGCTTTTAGTAATATTTTGCATATATATTAGCGAGAATATTTGTTTCTAGACGAAAATGACCTTGAAAAATACAGATAGGAAGATTCTTTCGAAGCCATGCTATCGGAACTTCTCCGGAAACAGGAGTCGAAAAGACCTATAGAATTCCCCGAAATTGCTAACATAGAGGAAAAGGAGTTCAGAAACTCTCATATGAGAAAGGAATTGATTTGTTTTGGGGCCGCATTTCATACAGAATTCAATTTATGCGGTAGTATATCTGTAAGCTTTTTGCACTGTTTCCTATAGATTTCTGATTTTATTCTATTTATATCTGCGAAATTTTTGATCTATTTCAGATAGGATACTGTTCTATACAAAATATATATGTTGAATTTATTCCCCAAAAGATAGATGTAGTTTATATAACTACAAAAGAACTGCATTTTTACAAATTTTAACCTATAGATTAGCGAGAAACTTTGTTCCTAGACTAAAAAGCTTCTAAAAAATACATATAGAGAGTCCATATTTAAGCCAGTCTATCGGTAGTCTGCCGAAAAAACCTCCCAAAGTGTCCTATAGAACCTCTAAAAACCAGTGACATATATGAATCACTCGCCCCAACAATTCACGTAGACAGTTGGAACCAATCAAAAGATAATTCCTTGCCATGCAAAGTACAAAAAAGAGGACTAAACATAGTGTATCTTTATATCAACAAGAAAAAGCACTGGCAAGGGAGATGTTATATATGTTTAAAGTAGGAAAAAAAGAAAAAATATTTTATGTGATGATAGGAATAGTTTTGATGGTATCCATTTCGTTGATTATGACAGTGAGAGTTCAGAGCAGAAGTGCGGAAGCAATATTGTTTGACAACAGTTATTACAAGGCCTCAGAGGAGGCTTATAAGCAACAGGTGCAACAAGTACTTGAAAACTATGAATGCTACAACAGTGGTCTTACGATGACCAGAATTGTATCCTTGGATGGCACGCGTGAATACAGTATTCAGATTTATAACGGTAAACTTCAAAAACTTGATTTGCAAACATACGAAAATCTGTGCGATGAAATAAACGAATGCAAGGTTTCGTTGCCGGACGGAACAGAATATTTGGTTCAAGTTTCATATGTCAGGAATTAACAGAAGGGAGAATGGAAAATCTGCATGACATTCAGCGGAAATAGGGTTATACTTATGTATAGATTTTACTTACAAGAAAGGTGATCATATATGAGAGAAAATCCGAAGCCGTTTGAAGTGTACAAACATTTTAAAGGGAATAAGTATCAGATATTAACGCTTGCGACTGATTCGGAGGATGGCAGAGCATGTGTCGTGTATCAGGCGATGTACGGCGACTTCAAAGTGTATGTCAGAGATCTTGAAATGTTTATGAGCGAAACGGATAAAGAAAAGTATCCTGAGTGCAGTCAGAAATACCGCTTTGAAAAGGTGACGGCTGAGAGTGCGCCGGAAGCGGAAATACCTGAGAACAGGGTTGAGACGCAAAAGACTGTTGCGACAGAAGTTGAAGCAGAACCGGAATTAGACCCGGTGGTGCTTGAGTATCTTGAGGCAGAGACAGTGGATGCCCGTATCAATATTCTTGCTTCGCTTCATCATAGGATTACGGACGAGATGATTAACACATTGGCAGTGGTTACGGATGTGGAAATCAACGAAGGACCAATCGAGCAGCGTTACCAGGAATTGAAAAACTGTCTGCTTATGAAGCAGAAGTTTGAAAAGAAGAGATACTGATTTTAAAATGTTATGCAGAACCCATTTTTTCTATATTCCAACACGAAAAGGAGGAAAAATATGGGCTATGATTTAGAAGAAAAAATTGTTATCGGTGTAAGTTCGAGGGCACTTTTTGACCTTTCGTATGAAAATGAAATTTTCGAAACGCAAGGGGTGGAGGCGTATCGGGATTATCAGATTGCACATGAAAACGACTGCTTAAAACCGGGACCGGGATTTGCGCTGATACAGGCATTACTTAATTTAAACAATTCAAAGAAGAGCAAGAAAAAAGTAGAAGTTATTGTTATGTCAAGAAACAGCGCTGACACATCACTTCGCGTTTTTCATTCTATCAGAGAGTACGGACTTCCGATTACAAGAGCTGTTCTTGTGTCGGGGGCATCGCTTGCGCCGTATTTGGAGGCGTTCCGTACGGATCTCTTTTTATCAGCGTATGAAGACGATGTGCAGAGTGCGATTAATTGCGGCATTGCAGCCGGCATTATTTGCAGTGACGGAATACATACGTACGACAGCAAAGAAGTTCCTTCGCAGATTCGCATTGCGTTTGACGGAGATGCGGTTATTTTCTCGGATGAGTCGGAACGTATTTATCAGGAGCAGGGGCTGGAAGCATTTGAAGAGAATGAACGCCTTCAGGCACAGAATCCGTTGAAGGAAGGTCCTTTTGCAGGTTTCTTACGTTTGTTGTCCGGAGTTCAGAAAGAGTATGGTGAGGATGAAGTACCGATTCGTACAGCGCTTGTGACTGCAAGATCCGCACCGGCGCACGAAAGGGTTATCCGTACACTCAGAGCGTGGGATGTCCGTGTTGATGAGGCATTTTTCCTCGGAGGTGTTCCGAAGAGAGACATTCTGAAAGCGTTTGGTGCACATATCTTCTTTGATGACCAGGCGGTGCATACAGTACCGGCATCAGAGGTAGTACCGGCGGCGAGAGTTCCGTATAAAAATTCGACATAGTACAAGATGGCAGGAAATAAAATGATTACAGATGCAATCGTGTTGCCACTTCTTAAGTGGTACGATGAGAATAAGAGAATATTGCCATGGAGGGGGAGTAGGAATCCTTATCAAATATGGGTATCCGAAATCATGCTCCAGCAGACGAGAGTGGAAGCGGTCAAACCTTATTTTGACCGCTTTATTCGCCGTTTACCGGATGTAGAGAGTCTGGCTGAGATTTCAGAGGAAGAACTTCTTAAGTTATGGGAAGGGCTTGGTTATTACAATCGTGTGAAAAATATGCAGAAGGCGGCCCGTATCATTATGGATGAATGGGAAGGCAAGATGCCTTGTGATTATGAACTTTTGCTAAAGCTACCGGGAATCGGAAATTATACGGCGGGAGCAATTGCGTCGATTGCGTTTGAAAAACAGGCAGCAGCGGTAGATGGGAATGTACTGCGTATTATCACAAGGTTGACGGCGGACAATTCGGACGTGCTCAGCGAGAAATTTAAAAAGCAAATTCAGGAAGAACTTTTACAGGTAATTCCGAAAGACAGACCGGGAGATTTCAACCAAGCTTTGATGGAACTGGGGGCAACGGTTTGTCTGCCAAACGGATTACCAAAGTGTGAGAACTGCCCATGGCATGATATGTGCGAAGCACGTAAGCAGGGAAGGCTTGATGAGATACCATGCAAGAAAAAGAAAAAGGCACGGACGATGGAAGAAAAGACAGTGCTTCTGCTGCGCGACGGAGAAAAAACGCTGATTCGAAAACGGCCGCAGCAAGGGCTTTTGGCAGGACTTTTTGAGTTCCCTATGTTTGACGGGAAGCTAACGGCAGAAGAGATACGAAGTGAGGCTGAGAAACTCGGATATCGTGCACTTTACGTGGAAGAACTGACACAGGCGGTGCATGTTTTTTCACATAAGGAATGGCATATGAAGGGATATCTTGTGAAAGTTGAAGCATCTGAATTTGCCGGTGATAAGGAAACAAAGCGGGAAGGATATCATCTGGTGACCTCGGAGATGATGGAAACGACCTATCCGATACCGAGTGCCTTCCGGGCATTTACGCCGTATGTAAATGTGGCACTTGGCAACGAGAGGTTTTTGCTGTAAAATCTAAGGCGTTGAGGGAATAAACAACAAGGGGCGAAGAAAATGAAATTATTATCAATTACAGTACCATGTTACAACTCTGCGGCTTATATGGAGCGTTGTGTGGACTCTTTGCTTATCGGCGGAGAGGATGTTGAAATCTTGATTGTCAATGACGGTTCAAGTGATGCGACGGCACAGATTGCAGATGAGTATGTGCGCAAATTTCCGACAATTGTCCGTGCGATTCACAAAGAAAACGGCGGACATGGTTCCGCAGTAAATGCCGGAATGGAAAATGCGACAGGACTCTTTTTTAAGGTTGTAGACAGTGACGATTGGGTAAGTGAAAAGTCATACAGAGAGATTTTGGATACATTGCGTGAACTTGTAGTTTCGGGCAATCAGGTCGATATGGTTTTGGCAAATTACGTGTATGAAAAGGAAGGCGAAAAACATAAAAAAGTTGTTTCTTTCCGCAGGGCTCTTCCGAAAAACGAGATTTTTACATGGGATGAAACAAAGCATTTTAAAAAGACGGAATATATTTTAATGCATTCTATTATTTACCGTACCAGACTTTTACACGAGTGCGGATTACAGCTTCCGGAGCATACGTTTTATGTGGATAATATATTTGCTTTTCATCCGCTTCCGTATGTAAAAAAGATGTATTATGTCGATACAAATTTTTATCGTTACTATATCGGAAGAGAGGATCAGTCTGTCAATGAAAAAGTTATGATCGGCCGGATAGACCAGCAGATAAAAGTAAACAAGTTGATGGTTGATTATATTACGGATACAAAGGTTACAAACAGAAAAGCGTATAAGTATATGCTGAAATATCTGGACATTATTACGACGGTCTCATCGATTATGCTGATTCGTGCCAGGACAGATGAGGCACTTGATAAAAAGGAAGAACTTTGGAAGTATATTCATGAGCGCAATCCGCGCGTGTTCTGCAAACTCAGATTCGGATTGCTCGGAAATGTGATTAATCTGCCGGGAAAAGGCGGACGCAGATTTTGTGAGGCTATGTACAAAGTGGCGCAGAGAGTGATGAAATTTAACTGATGAGTACAATTATTTTTACGATGACGCACAAGGCTTTTATGCCGCCGAAAGATCCGATGTTTGTTCCGATTCAGGTGGGACGGGCGATATCCGGGGATCTTGGTTATATCGGAGATGATACAGGTGATTCTATTTCGCATTTAAATCCGTATTTCAGTGAGCTGACAGGCATGTACTGGGTGTGGAAAAATTTCCGCACGGAAGGAAATGTCGGACTATGTCATTACAGACGGTTTCTGATTCATGAAGACGGCAATGTGATTACGGAAAGAGAGTACGATTCCCTTTTGGAATCCTATGATTTGATTACGACAAAGCAGGTAGTCTTGAACAACTCTTATTATGACGGATATGCAGTCAATCACCATATTAAGGATTTGATTGAGACAGGAAAAGTCATCCGTGAATTTTATCCGGAATACCATGAGGAGTTTGAGCGTATTATTCACGGAAACAGAACGTATTTCGGAAATATGATTGTTTGTAAAAAAGAGTTGTTTGACGCTTACTCTGAGTGGCTGTTTGGTATTTTATTGAGAGTCAAGGAGAGGGTGGACGTCGAAAACTATGATAATTACCGCAAACGTGTTTTCGGCTTTATTTCGGAAATATTGCTTTTGGTATATACGACGCACCACAAACTTTCTGTGAAAGAATGTAAAGTCGGAATGCCCGAAGAAAAAGTCGAGACGCGGGAAGTAAAAGAACAACTCGTTTCATTTTTTGGAAACGGCGATTTTGCCGGGGCAGGAGGCTGCTTAAAAGCAGCACTTGCAAAAAGACCGGATATTTTAATGGAAGCTTCCGATGTGGATGGTCATCTGATGAAGTCGCTTGAGATTATTACAATTTGTGAGCAAGAATCTGCAGCGGGAAAAGAAACGGTTTTGCAAAGCATTAGAGAGTTTGATGATTTACTCCTCTGGGTGAATAAATTAAATGAGTTAGCAGAGGGTAACTGCAAAGAAACTGTAAGTTCCGATGAATGGAATGATATTTGTACAGAAAATAATATTTCACCGCAGGCATATGAGGTGGCGCGTGTGGTGGCACAGAGAAAAAGAAAATTGTCCCTGGCAGACTAAGAAAGTTTGCCGGAGACAATTTTTTTGTTTTGTTTTTTCACTTGTAATTGCGGAACAACATACAGAGGAATGTAAAATGCAACAAACATAAACAGTGCTGCAAGCAAGTCCATCATAGAATGTTGTTTTAAGAACAGTGTTGACATTAAAACGAGAATACACAAGATAAGCGATCCCCATTTGATACTTTTTTTGCGGCTGAATCTTTCGTTTTTCCAAATGGCAGCATTGACAACCATGGAATTGTAACAGTGGATACTCGGAAACACATTGGTCGACGTATCGGAACGTTGCAAAAACCTTACAAGATCCGTACAGAAGTTATCACGGGGTAACACTGCAGGTCTAAGGTGCAGACCGTTCGGCCAAATGTATGAGATAAACAGAAAGATTGTCATTCCTGCGCCGAGCATAAGGCAAAGCCGGTAATATTCTTTCCGGTCGGCAAGGAAAGCAAATGCAATGACTGTCAGCGCGATGTATCCGAACCACATATAATACGGAATGATAAAGTATTCGCAAAACGGAATATATTTATCGATTTCCATTTCTATAATGTGTATGTGATCCACAGGTCTGTTTTCAAGCCATATGAATGTAATGATGTAAAACGGTGCATATAACACCGGTAAAAGCAAATGTCCGTAAGAACGAAATGCTTTTTTCAGTTTTTGTGACATGTTGAAACCTTCTTTTATTTTCGATAATTAAGTTTGTTGTCTAAAGTGCTTAGACAAATCTCTTTATAATTTCCGCAGATTTCACCGTCCGTGTGTGTGCAGAGCGGTTTGGAAGCCACGATGCGTACTGTTTTGGCTCTGTACATACTGATACCTCTGCAATCCGTATGCTTACCGGAAAGTGCCTTCGGGAAAATAGGGAGTGCTTGCAGGGCAGTTAAATCATGAGCTACACAAATGTCCAAAAGACCGTCTGTGGCATCTGCATCCGGGCAAAGCATGAAGCCGCCGCCCTCATACGGTAACTGCATGCAGGAAGCAAAAATTAACCGGTTAAAATGAATCGGCTCCTTGTCATCTAAATATAAATCGCAGGAAACAGTCTCTAAAGTAATGAGTTGTTTTAATGCGATGGCACAGTAGATTAACCGGCCGAGTCCGAGTTTGTTAAACAAATTTTTGAAAGGCGAGTGCATTACCTCGTCGCACGTGGCAGCATCAAAACCGAAACCGCAGCTGACAGCAAAACGGCGCTGTTTTTTGCCGAATTTTACAAGACCTATATCCGTCTGTCTGGTGATACCGCCTTTTTTGAGTGCACTTACTGCACCGACCGGGTCGACTGTAATTTTTGTGGCACGGGCAAAATCATTGCTTGTACCTGTCGGCATATAAGATACAATCGTATTTTCTAAGTCATCGATGCTGTTAAGGACACAGTTGAGCGTACCGTCTCCGCCGAGGATAATCAAGCGGTTCGGACGACCGTTGTGTAGATGCAGCATTTTGTCGGTGATAGAGTGGGTATATTTTTTGAGTTCTTTCTCGGATTTGGTAAAGTGTACGATGTAGGTTACTTTTTTGGAATCCAAGATTTTTTTCAGTTCTTTCCACTGCTTTTTGGCAAGTCCCGATTTGGAACTCGGATTTACAATTACATGATACATAGTTTATCCCTCATTTGTTTTATTCACTTTTTTATCATATCATAAAGAAAAGAGGGCTTCTACAAGAAAAAAATAATTTCATAAAAAAATAACATTTCCATATGATGCAAAATGTGGTATAATTTCGGACAAGGTGTATGCAAACGTTGTTGCATGCTAAGATAAAATATATACGGAGGTACAAATATGTATTCTTTAGATGAAGTAAGAAACGTAGACCCTGAAATCGCACAGGCGATTGAGGCAGAACAGGCGAGACAGAACGAACACATCGAGTTAATCGCTTCTGAGAACTGGGTAAGCAAAGCTGTTATGGCAGCTATGGGAAGCCCGCTCACAAACAAATATGCAGAAGGATATCCGACAAAGCGTTATTACGGCGGCTGTGACTGTGTAGACGTAGTAGAAGATCTTGCAAGAGACAGAGCAAAAGAATTGTTCGGATGTGATTATGCAAACGTTCAGCCGCATTCAGGTGCTCAGGCAAACATGGCAGTTTTCTTTGCGGTTATGGAGCCGGGTGATACATATATGGGTATGAACCTTGACCACGGCGGACATTTATCACACGGTTCACCGGTAAATATGTCAGGTAAATATTACAACTGTGTACCTTACGGTGTAAATGATGACGGTTTCATCGATTATGATAAAGTAAGAGAAATCGCACTTGACTGCAAGCCGAAAATGATTATTGCCGGTGCATCTGCTTATGCAAGAAAAATTGATTTCAAGAAATTCCGCGAAATCGCTGATGAAGTAGGCGCAGTTCTCATGGTAGATATGGCCCACATCGCAGGTCTTGTTGCGACAGGACAGCATGAAAGCCCGATTCCTTATGCAGATGTTGTTACAACGACAACACATAAGACACTCCGCGGACCTCGTGGCGGTCTTATCCTTTGCAACCAGGAAGCAGCAGATAAATTTAACTTCAACAAAGCAATCTTCCCGGGTATCCAGGGCGGACCTTTGATGCATGTAATCGCTGCAAAAGCTGTATGTTTCAAAGAGGCTCTTTCCGATGAATTCAAAGCATACGGAAAAGCAGTTATCGACAATGCACAGGCTCTTTCCAAAGGTCTTATGGACAGAGGTATCAAGATTGTATCCGGCGGTACAGACAACCACTTGATGCTCATCGACCTTACAAACTTTGATTTGACAGGTAAAGCAGTTGAGAAACTTCTTGACCAGGCTCATATTACAGCAAATAAAAACACAATTCCGAACGACCCGAAATCACCGTTCGTGACAAGCGGTATCCGTCTCGGAACACCGGCCGTAACTTCACGTGGTATGAACACAGAAGATATGGACAAGATTGCAGAGGCAATCGCTCTTGTAATCAAAGGCGGCGAGGAAAAAGTTCCGGAGGCTCAGGCAATTGTTGCTGAACTTACAAAGAAATATCCGCTGATTTAATTTAAATATTAAAAAATGTAACCCGCGCTGACATGTTGTCGGCGCGGGTTTTTGGTTGCATTTTTATTCCTTCACACTGCCCAGTACAATTCTCGAAACGATACTCTTAGAAAACAGCACATATACAATCAGTGTCGGGAGAGTAAACAAAATCATCATTACATACATTTCGGGACTTCCGGAGGAACCTTTCGGAGGTGCTCCGCCCATGAGCGTTGCGACGGTACGAACTTCAGGCATAATCAAAATCAGGCTGTGCATAAAACCGTTGTTCCATGATGCTGTAAATGTAAAGATAAACTGCAGACACAAGGCCGGTTTTATGGACGGTAATATCATCCGGTGGAAAATACCGAGTTCGGAGCAGCCGTCAATTCGTGCAGATTCCACGATACTCTGCAAAGGTATCATTTTCAGATACATACGCATAAAGTAAGCGGTCGCAGGGGCTGCAATCGCAGGTATGATCAGCGGAACGAGTGTGTTCAGCAGTCCGAGATTCAGCGATAGTTTAAAGAAACCGACAGAAGTCGAAACCTGTGAAAACATCATGGCTGCGACAACAATATTCCAGAGATATTTTTTTCCGCGGAAACGGAACATTTCAAAGCCGTATGCACACATACTTCCGAAATAAACGGCAAGTCCGCCGGACGAGAGCGCAACAATAAGCGAATAAACCATAGCTACCGGAAACGGACATGGGGAGTAACTTTCTCCGAGCATTACATTATTGTAGTTCTCTAAAAAATGTCCCTCCGGAATTAAGGAAAAGCCTTTATGTATCATGCTGTAGTTTGTCCGTGTTGCATTGATGAACATAATGCCCATTGGGTACAGCGCGGCAATGCACAGCAGAATACAGATGCAGTTCCGGAATACGATGAGTCTTGCTTTTTTCGGATTTGTCCGGATAAAACGAAGACTCCGTCTGTATTCTTCGCGTTTTTTTGTGATATGTGCTTTGACGGCGGGCCACATATCCTTTTTTTCCGGGCGCGGCTTTTTGTTTATTTTCCGAAGCAAAAAGCTGACAAATTTATGCAGCAAAGCGGCTGATACAATCGAGCATACAAGCACGCAAACAATATAAATTCCGATGCCGGAAAGTTCGGTAAAATGCATGATGAACAGATTGTGGATCAGGTATAGTTCCAAAGAAATTTTGCCGAGGAAATCAAGCACGCGGTTTTCAAAACGGCATTTCAGGGAAATCAGTATAAGCAGACAGACGAAGAAAAAAGTCATCGTAAGCTGCGGACCGAGCGTTAAGAATTTGTCCCCGTATCCTGCATAGGAACCGTTTTCTGTCCAGTATCCGTAGTTTGCAAGCATGTATCCGTTTACCTGTGTAAAAATACCGAATCCGGTAAGGCAAAGAGCAAGCATTGCAATATAGTGTTTTTTGAGAAAATCAAGTATTTTTGTCTCTTTTTGAGCAATCAGAATACCGAAGAAAAACAGCAGTGTGGAATTGTACCACCATTCACCCTGGAACCAGTACTCGCCGTGGCAAAGCAGAAGGCTTCCGGCTGTAAGTGCCGCAAGGAAGGCAAAGATGCAGACAGTCGCAACTTTCCTGTTTTTGATAAAGCGCATGCATACATAAAAGGCAAGGTAGATAAATGCAATCTCAACAATGTACCACATATGTGTGTTGCGCAAAATCCATCCGGTCAGATATCCTGCCCACTCGCCGATGCTGTAGCGTTTTCCCATACATACATCGACAATCAGGAAAATAAAAGTGCACAGATAAAAAGGAATCAGAATGGTAGGGAAACGCTTTTTGAAAAATCCCTTCAGATAGCCTTCTTTTTCTGCGGTACTTTTCATCAGTCCGTAACCGGAGTAGAAGAAAAAGGCGCCGACGAAGCAAACGCCGAAATTTTCCAGCACTTTAAAAATACTTGCATTGTCTGCTCCTATGGTTTGAACGAGATGATGCATGACAATAAGTACGGCAAAAAAGCCGAGGAGTGCTTTGGATTGTTTCAGCCCGAGAGGATCTTTTTGCCAGGCTCCGTAAATTTCGCTTTCATCAATTTCGCCCCGTTCGAGCATACGAAGATCTTTGGCACTCGGAACGTAATCGCCGTCTTTGATTTTCATTCCGCAAAGAAGAATATAGCCAAGCGGAAGAATGAGGATCCAAATCGAAAAACTGAAGGTTTTTGCCAGATCCGTAAATGATTTTTTGACTTCTTTGACACCGGCGGTTGCATTTCCGACAGATATACTTTTTAAAACCGGGAGCATTTTTGCGTCCAGCGATTTTAACTGCGTATCTATATCAAAAGCTTCCACGTCATAGTAGTAGCAATTGAGGAATAGATGTTTATCACCGATAACGGTTGTATATTTTGTGTATAATGAGTAATCGCGATGCACATCTTCGGAATAAGTAGTGATTTCTTTTTCGAAGGTATAGTCGCCGACGGTAACCGTTTCACGGCCGATGAGTTCGTAATTTTCAAGTGCCGTGTTATCCGGGTTAGCAAAGGCTTCAGGGGCATTGCTGCTGTCTGAGATATAGAGTTCAAGGAAGTTCTGCCAACTGTCGTCAATCAGCAGGAAAGAAACATTCATCTTCTCCATTTCAGAGCGCAGTCCCTGTCTGTTATCTTTGAAAAAGCGTGTCCACTTCCGATTCGTCTCTAAGGAAATGTCGGCATCTTTGATATAGGTAATGGTTTTGCGCCCGGCGTAAACGGTCTTTCCGTATTTAGATTTTTCTTCTTTGTTGCCCTCCATATTTCCGGTCAGGATGATGGAGAGAATCGATATAATAAGGAGGGCAAGCACCGTGTGCGTGCTCCATTTAAAAGGTATTTTCATGCTAAGTACCTATTCTTTCTTTTCTAAAACAAATAACTTTATTTTATTAATTATAGTTGCAAAAATCAGAGTGGCGGTCAAGACAAGAAGGATAAAAATCCGGATGTCCCGCATGAGCCACTTCGAAAAACATAAGATGAAGACGTTTTGCAATAAAATCAGTTCCAATGATATTTTTCCTAAAAATTGCAGGCATCTGTTGTGCAGACGCACTTTCATGAGTACAAGTAACAGGAATATCTCAAAGGAGATTACCATAGGGAGTTGCACTGAAAAAGTCATCAGTTTATCAAGGTAGCCTTTGCTGAAGGGGGTATCTGTCCAATAACCGTAATGCAGGAGCATATAATCTGTGGCCTGCCATAACAGCAAAAAGGCAGCAGCAAAGCCGGTCAGCAACCATTTGTAGTGCTTTTGTGCAAACGGTATGAGGCTTTGGCGGAACTTGGCGAGAAGCATACCCAAAAGAAATAACAAAGTAGTGTTGTACCACCATTCGCCGTGGAACCAGTTGATTTGTTTGCCGTCCTCACTTAAGTCGTGTCCGAGAAGAAAGCTTACCGTAATCAGACAAAGAACAAAGATGCACATGGAAACATATTTTAATTTCTCGCTGCGGACATAGCGGAAAATGATATAAAAAGCCAAATAAAGTAACATGATTTCAACTGCAAACCACATATGGGAATTGAGTAAAATGACACCGCAAAATGCAAGGAGGAGTTGCTTCATGCTAAAACGGTTGCCCAAAAGTAACGTCGCAGTCATATAGGCGTAGTTGCAAAGAAAGAAAGGAAGCAGTACCGTGCAAACTCTCCGGAAAAGGAATGTTTTTAAGTAGCTTTCTTTTTCTTCATAACTGACAATCAGACCGTACCCTGAAAACAGGAAGAAGAAACCGACAATTAAAACTCCGATATGCTCTAAAAGGAGAAGTTCGTTATTATATGTCGGGATCATCCAAAAAATAATGACGATATGATGTATCAGGGCACAAAAGGCAAAGTAACCGGCAATGCCCTTTGTTACTTTTAAAGAAAAAGGGTTTTCATGAAATTCATTTCTTTTTGCAATCTTTATACCCGGCAGAAGAAGCAGCAGGAAGTCGGATCGTAGCCATGTCGTTCTGTGAGCCAAGGAGTTGGG
>JAZQDJ010000118.1:0-24877 GCA_045546735.1 Lachnospiraceae bacterium
CAGATGTTACCCATTTCAAAACCGCCCTTAAGTACATTGGCAACGTCAAACAGGCAACAGTTCATCGTATCACGTCTGGCTGACATATCATGTACATAAATGTAACCGTCGCGACACGCCTGAATCTCCTCCGTTGTCATAAAGAACTTCTGATATAACTCTTTGTTGAACTGATTAAAAATCAAACTACGCTTTGTTGATACAAGCGCAGAGTCTGTATTCGCATTTTCTTTATCACCGACATACATGATAGACTGACTCTTCTTATATACATCATCCATCATTTTAACGAAGTCCTGTTTATAATTACGGTAATCTCTGTATGACTTCGCAACGATCGGTTTTACATCCTCAAGTGCACTCTCTACTATATTATGCATAATCGGAATCGGGATCTCATCTGTCTCAAGAGAATCTACCTTTTCCACAACATAACGGCAAATATGCTTCTTCTCATCTTCTGTAAATTTAGTCAGCGCACGATAAGCAGATTTTCCTACTGCATCTATTACTTTCTGTACGTTAAACTTCTCAAGACTTCCGTCTTTTTTTATCACTTTCACATCTTTACGCGGCTGAAACATTTTACCGTAATCTACTGTTTCTTTCACGTTTTCTGCTACATCCTGTCCCATATAACTCAAATTCCTTTCTCTTACATAAGCACGCTATATCGTGATTTAACTTTTGACCAAACACAATATCTTGTGGTGTACATTTACTAAGTATAAAAGACAAATGCCCCCATGTCAACTTAAATGGCTTGGCAAAAATGCACAAAAAAAGGGACTGCAATTTGTGTTAAATCACAAGTCCCTTTGTACTATTTTTTATTGACCAAAATCATTAAAACATTCCGCTGTTTTTGACCGATTCGATTGCCTCCGCAATAACATCTGTCGGAAGAACAAGTGCAAAGCGCACATGCCCTGCCCCAAGCGTTCCGAAGCTGCTTCCCGGCGTACATAATACGCCGCTCTTTTCAAATAAATCCATTACAAATTTCACATCATCCTGACCGTAAGAAGCCGGTATTTTTGTCCATGCAAACATCGTACCTTCACTTCGCTCAAAATCAAATCCGATTTTCGTGAAACCGTCACAAAGTGCATTTCTTCTTTCTTCATACTGCCTGCACTGCTCATGAATAAAATCGACCGGGCCGGTCAAAGCTGCTATCGCGCCAATCTGAACCGGTAAAAAGGTTCCGTAATCAATCTGACTTCTGATTTTCTTAAATGCCTGCACAACTTCTGCATTTCCGACTAAAAATCCCATTCTGGCGCCGGTATAGTTGAACGACTTTGATAAGGAATAGAATTCAACCCCGATTTCTTTTGCTCCCGGATAAGAAAGGAAAGAACGTCCCTGCCTTCCGTCATAAATAATATCCGAATATGCATTGTCGTGAATTACCCATACTTCATTTTCTTTCGCCCATGCAATCAATTCTTCATAAAACGACGGCGGCGCACATTTACATACCGGATTGAGCGGATAGGATACAATAATCGCCTTTGCTGCTTTCACAACTTCAGGATCAATCGATGAAAGATTCGGTAAATATCCTTTTTCTTCAATCAAATCATACGTTTCTACTCTTGCTCCTGTCAGAGCCGGTCCTATTTCAAAAATCGGATATCCCGGATTCGGTACTAAAACAACATCCCCCGGATCAAACATACAAAATCCGATATGCGCCATTCCTTCCTGCGAACCGTATACGGAAGTAATCTCCTCCGGCTTTAACTCCACGCCGTATCTTTTATCAAAACGCTCAATGACTGCATTTGTAAGTTCCGGAAGATCTGCAAGTGCGTATTTAAAATTTTCCGGTTTTTTACATGCCTCGGAAACAGCATCCATAATATGCTGCGCCGGTTTAAAATCCGGAGTACCTACCGAAAAATTATATACTTTTCCTCCCTGTTTTATTCTTTCATTTTTCTTTTCATTTAATACTTGAAAAATTCCTTCTTCTACCTGACTGACTTTGCTTGATAATGGTTTCATGATTTCACCTTTCTTTTTCATAATTATCTAAAATACTCTGCAGACATGCTTTGTATTCTTCTACAACTTCTTTTGGACTTGTAATCTGAACCAAACCGCCGAGACCTGTAATCCATCCGAAAAATTGTTTTGAAACCGCCACACTGACTCTCGCAGAATACTTCTCACCTTTTTTTCTGATTGAAATATCTGTACCGAAACGGTCGATCAAAATTCCGATATGTTTCTCATCCACTTCTAAAGAAACCACGCGTTCCTCACCGGAAAACATTCCGAAATTCTGCCGGGTATAAATCGCCGGATTAATGCTCTTTGCCTCATCTATTCCCGTTCTCTCTTTTCTCTTTACGGAAAGATCATACATTTTATCCACACGGTAATGTTTCATACATTTCGCTTTATCATCATATGCAATCAAATAATAGTTTTCATCATTCCAAACAAGGAAATACGGACTTACTTCATAAAAAGCACCGCCTTTGCGGAAAAACTTCTGTTTATCCGGCCCCCAGTCATAATACTGGAATTGAATTTTCTTGTTTTCCTGAATCGCCTTGTGTATATCATCAACGCTGTAAAAAATGTTTTCATTGCTGTTTTTATTACGGTCAGATACATAAACCTGACGTTGCAGCTGTTTTGCCTCATTCTTGCTGCACAGTTTTTCAAGTTTTTCGATTAAAACTTTCGATTTCTTGGCTGTGATAAATTTTGTTGACTGCACGGCATCTACCAAAAGTTTAAGCTCTGCGAGTTCAAAATCACGGGATGCCATGTAATAACCGCTGTTTCCCTTTTTTTTCGTCGTTATAATATCATAACCAAAATCTCTCAATGTCTGGACATCTGCATATATCGACTTTCTCTCGGCCTCGATTCCTTCTTTTGCCAAAGCAGAAATAATTTCCTGTCCTGACATTGCATGGTCTTCATCCGTGCGTTCCGAAAGCCATTTTAAAATATATAAAAGTTTCATTTTTTGTCCCATAAGAGTTCCTCCACATCCCACAATTTTGTGATTTGATATGTGACATTATCGTTCTTTGATATCCCGGTATCTTCCGGTGCATATAAGCAGCTGTCTACACCTGCATTTTCTGCCCCTTTCATATCCGAAGTCATTGAATCACCGATGACCAAAACACGTTCAGAATTCAAATCATGTTTTTCTTTTATTGCGTCAAAACAAGCCTCAAAAAAACGTATATCCGGTTTGTTATAGCCGACAACTTCCGAAATAAACAAGTCATCCATCACTTCATCAAAGCCTGCCAAATGTAATTTATTCCGCTGTGTCCACTCTACACCGTTTGTAATAACGTACTGTAAAAATCCTTCTTCTTTTAGTTTTTTGCACAATGCAAGAGAATCTTCTATGTAAAAATATACACTCCCGAGATTTCTCTGATATTTCTGCTGGAATTCCGACACTTCAATCGCATTTAATTTCTCTCTGTCTACGGACTTAGCACATAATTTGCCATTCTCCGAAAACTCTTGAAACAATTGCTCAAATCTTCCGCGGAGAAGTTGTTGTTTTTCTACCTCTCCCCGTTCCAGCTTTTTCCATAACGCATCATTGATTGCAGAATATACAGCAATAATCTCCTCATCAATTTCTATTTCATATGCCCGGAACGCTTCCCGAAGTGCCCATTTTTCCGATTCTAAAAAATCAAGCAACGTTCCGTCCACATCCCACAAAAGGATATCATATTTTTTCATCTTCATAGTTCCCTCTTCAATAAAAAACAGGTGCCCAAATCGCTTTGAACACCTGTGGCATAACTATTCCGCTTCTGTTGTTTCTGCCTCTGCCGGCATCGCTGCATCCTTAGCATTTTTTGATTTTCTCCAAATAGAACCTGCCCAAAATCCTAGTGCTGCAACGATTGCAATAACAACCATCAATACAATATAAGATAAAAATGTATTTACAAATAAGATAAGATTATTCATCTCAAATACCTCCAATCACTTTTCATATCATACCACTTTCCGCATACGAACGTCAAGGTCTGCCCGCACCTTCTTTAACGAAAGTAAGGTCTACTTCCACTCTCCGTTTTCAAGGAATAGATTTGCTCTTTTTTCGGCTTTTAAAACAATATCCTCCCGATATCCCAAAACCGAAAGAAGTTTGATTGCGTTTCTGCTTGTTGCCTTTCCTTCTTTTAAAAGGTAATTAAATTTCACATCATTTTCTTCTATTGTTTCCTCAAAGTGATAATTTGCATACTCCTTCTGTAAAAGTGAGGTAAGCTCAATATCATGTGTTGCAGCAAAACAAAAAATATCATCCTTTGCCATCTGTTCTAATATTTGTGAAGCAGCTGCAATTCTCTCAACCGTATTCGTCCCGCGGAGAACTTCATCCACAAAACAAAGAATCGGAATCTCACTGCCATTTACTGCATCAATGATACGTTTCAATGCTTTTATTTCAACAATAAAATAACTCTCACTGCTCTGCAAATCATCACGCAGCGCCATCGATGTGTACACACGGTAAAAGGTTGTACGATACTCCTTCGCACAAACCGTATGAATAGACTGTGCCATAATCTGTGCCACAGCTGCTGTTTTTAAAAACGTTGATTTGCCTGATGCGTTCGAACCTGTCAAAAGCATACCTTTTTCAACAACAAACGAATTGCTTACCGGTTTATCTAAAAGCGGATGATAGATTTCTTCGGCAGACAAATTTCTTTTTGGTAAAGAATAGTCCGGCTGACAGTATGTTTCCAAACTTGCCCTATACGAACAGACAGAAATCATACTCTCAATAAATCCCATTGTTTCAATAATCGAAACAATGTCGTCTTTATATTTTTTACATTCCGCAAGCATTGTATTAAATTTTATCAAATTTAAATGAAGCCCCATACGCAGATAATCCATGATAATATCCATCGGATTTCCGCTCATACTGTTTTGCGCTGTCAAAAGATAAGAAAAGCGGGCAAATTTTCCGAATTTCCGGCGACGTCCGTCCATATCTGCGACAAGACTTTCAATCACGCCGATTTTATGTCCGCCAAACTTTTTTTCCATCTCTAAAATACGCAAAACATATGCAAATGTCGTAATATACGGATCAATCTCACTCTTTTCTTTAAAATAAGTAATAAGATTAAAACATAAAAGAACTGCAAACAGAGTCAAACCATATCCAAAGTGAAAGAAACATAAAACAACAGCAAAAAACATTGCAACCAGCACCGCATAATGTCTTACATTTTTCCGTTCCTTCAGTGTTTCCAGATAATCCATGTACTCATAAATGGAATATTTTCCTGTTCGTCCGATTTGTGCAAATAACATTTGAAGTGCAACTCTGTCATCTTCATGTTCCGTAAAATATGAAATCAACTGCTCCCGCCGCTCCAGCTCATCTTTTTCCATACACGGACATCGCAACATACGGTATAACATTTCTTCACCGGTCGAAGAAAAAGTATAATCCATACGCATAAACACGCGGTCCATTTCCAGGTCATTCCATGTGACAAAGTCAAGCGCATCATCTTTTTTTTCATAACGGGCAGCGATTTTAGCCAGTCGCCCTTCCGGATACTTTTTCTGCGGTTTCTTCCCGAAATCCGCATATAAACTCTCTCTGAATCTCTTCTTTTTCTTTTTTTCATCCAGTGCACAGCGTATAAAGTACAACATCAAAAACAGTACCATTGCTGCGCCGAAAATGATATATTCCATCTTCTATTTGAACCTTTCCGCGATAGCATTTGCTTTTCTGTAAAGCTCCTCCGGATCCTCTCCTATATCAAATTTACCATCTTCATATAAAATCTTACCGTTAATCATCGTCATCTTGACATTCTGCTTGCTTCCGCTGTACACAATGTTTTTCGCAATATTATTGATTGGCTGCATATTCGGCTGATGCATATCAAGCATGATGATATCCGCATATTTGCCTTCCGCTAACACGTCGCAGTCATTCAGTCCCATGGCCTTTGCACCGTTTACAGTCGCCATACGAAGAACTTCCAACGCATCGACGCTGGCTGCATCTTTGTTCAAATACTTCGCAAGTCCCGTCACAAGGAACATTTCCCGGAACATATCAAGGCAGTTATTGCTTCCTGCACCATCCGTACCGATTGCCACCGGAATTCCCTCTTTTAAGAAGCGGTCTATCGGTGCAATTCCGCTTGCCAGTTTCAAATTCGATGCCGGATTGGTTACCGCTGTCAAACCGCGTTTTTTGAAAATCTCAAAATCTTTATCATCAAAATAAATACAATGATATCCGCCGCCGCCGAAATCGTACAAACCGAGCTTATCAAAAAGCTGTGTCGGCGACATTCCGTAACGCTCAAAACACTCTTTTACCTCAAGTTCTGTCTCTGAATTATGCGCAAAGAACGGTGCCTTGTACTTTTGCACCATCTCGGCAATCGTTTCCAAAAGTTCCATAGAACACGTATATTCCGCATGGAGTCCGAGCATATAAGACGAAAGACTGTTCTTTTCGTTTAATTTAAGGAAACGCTCTTCCATGACATGAGGCTCCGGACCGAAATTATTAATTCCGCTCACCTGAACATTTCTCATTCCGCATTCTGTATATGCTTCTATGATTGTCTCCGGAGTAAGATACATATCAAACACAGCTGTAATACCGCTTGTCAGATATTCCAAAACAGACATTTTCGTCAGTTCATAAACATCCTCTCCTGTCATTTGCCCTTCCACAGGGAAAATACGCTTTTCAAGCCACCCCTGAAGCGGCTCATCGTCTGCAATCGAGCGGAATAAAACCATCGCCGAATGCGCATGCGCATCCTTAAATCCCGGCATTAAAAGATTGCCGTCACAGTCAATTTCTCTGTCCCATGCAGGCGCTTCCATATCCGGCTTGTCCGCACCGACATATAAGATTTTTTCACCGCTTACCCAAAGTTGTCCTGTGATAACTTCAACCGGTTCCTCCATCGTAAGTATTCTCGCATTATAAAAACGAATATTCATCTGTTTTCCCTCTCTGTCACTCTAAATTTGCCGCTCCGAATCCTTCCGGCAGAAGTTGCTCTAAGGTAAATACTTTATATTCTTCCCTACTCTTTGCTACAATAATCTGCATCTGCTGCGGATTGCAAAACTCCATCATTACCTGTCTGCATACACCGCATGGCGCCGCATAATCACCGGCGCTGTCTCTTTTTCCTCCGACAATAGCAATCGCAGAAAATGAACGCTTTCCTTCACTGACTGCTTTAAAAATAGCAGTTCTCTCCGCACAGTTCGTCGGACCGTATGCGGCATTTTCAATATTACAACCGGTGTAAATTTCACCACCACTTGTCAAAACCGCTGCTCCTACCATATAGCCGGAATACGGGGAATAAGAAAACTGCCGTGCTTCCAAAGCTTTTTCTATCAAAGTAACCATTTGTTTTTGTTCCATAAGTAACCTCGCTTAGAATCGTTTTACACTCTCTGTCACTAACTTCTTAAATAACGGCGCTGTCTTATCTGCTGCTTCCTGTACCTCTTTATGTGTTAAAGGTGTCGGTGATAATCCCGCTGCAAGATTACAGATACATGAAATACCGCAAATCTTCATTCCCATATGGTTTGCTGCAATCGCTTCCACAGTTGTAGACATTCCGACAGAATCCGCACCGAGCATACCTGCCATGCGAACCTCTGCAGGTGACTCATAAGACGGTCCCGTAAACTGAATGTAGACACCTTCCTGAAGCGGAACCTCGTATTCTATGGCTGTCTTACGGATAATCTGCGCAAGGTCTTTATCATAAATCTCTGTCATATCCGGAAAACGTGTTCCGAGCTCGTCAATATTCGGCCCCATCAGCGGATTCGGTGCAAAAACGGAAATCTGGTCTGTAATCAGCATCAGATCACCCGCTTTAAATTTCGGGTTTACTCCGCCCGCTGCATTTGTTAAGAACAAAATCTCTGCTCCCATCAGTTTCATAAGTCTTGTAGGAAGAACAACATCCGAAATCGGATAACCTTCATAATAATGTACACGACCTTTCATGCAGACTACAGGAACTTCATCCACATATCCGAAGATAAATTTTCCTGCATGTCCCGGAACTGTCGAAACCGGGAACCCCTCGATATCCGCATAAGAAATCTCACATTCAACCCGGATATCATTCGCATAGTCGCCAAGTCCCGAACCGAGAACAATTGCAACTTTCGGTACAAAATCCGTCTTCTCCCTTACACTCTTTAAACAATTCTGTAATTTTTCGTATACCTGTCCCATAATCATACCTCCTATATTTTATTTATCATACGCTTTCACATAGACAAAATTTTCATTCTTTCTTGTCATCTCATACTCCGGATTCAAAATGGATTCCAGAAAATGACTTCCGCTGCACTCGGTTGCTTTCACCTTTGTACCAAGTTTTTCAGACAATTCTGAAACTGTCATATCATCTAAAAATACCTGTTCTCCGCTCCGCAGCATACTCGACGGAATAAGTACCGCCTCACCGAGATTTCCCCTCTCTGAAAGCTGTGCCAAAAGATCCTGTCCGGTAACAAGCCCCGACACCGTGATTGTCTCCCCGAAGAAATCATTTCGCACTGCGACAACTTCCGCCCTGATACCCGGAAAGCGTTCTGTAATCAGCTCTGCAAACTTCTTTAATGTCGGATACGGAAGACGTCCTGTCGCTATTGTTACGGTACGTTTCATCTGCTCAAGTTTGCCGCAGATAACTTCATCTTTCAACAAACCATCCCACGCCTCATCAAATTCTGTCATAAGGAGCCTCATCATCCCGACACCGTTTTCCAGTTGAATATAACCGTCATAACGTTCTTCTTCCGGAAACGGGCGCTGCGCCAATATATACCATTCATCACTTGCATGTATAAAGTGAAGTCCGTGTTCCTCATAACATTTCTGCTGATAACCTTCAATCAGGTCAATCACTTTCCCTGCCTCTTCTTTTGTAAAAAGTTCCAGTGGATACAATCCGTCCCTGTATTTTGTAATTCCGGCCGGCACAACCGAAACACTTCGCATAAACGGAAGGTATTTCATAAGATTTTCAATGGAACGCTTCAACTCGTCCCCGTCATTGACACCTTTGCAACAAACAATCTGTCCGTTCATCTCAACATGACCCTCATAAAGCTTGTCGAGATATTTCAATTTTTCACCGGCAAAACGGTTGTTTAGCATTTTGCAGCGAAGCTCAGGATTTGTCGTCTGCACCGAAATATTAATCGGTGCTAACTGCATCTGTATAATACGGTCAAAATCTTCGTCTGTCATATTTGTCATGGTAATATAATTTCCTTGCAGGAACGAAAGTCTTGAGTCGTCATCTTTAAAATAAAGAGTCTCTCTCATCCCGGGCGGCATTTGATCGATAAAGCAGAAAATACACTTATTTGTACAGCTTTTATACTCGCTCATCAGACCGTTTTCAAACTCGATTCCAAGATCATCGTCAAAATCTTTTTCAATCTCCAACAGCCATTCCTCTCCGTCCTGCTTACGGATTAACACTTCTATATATTCATCTTTTATCAAAAAGCGATAATCAAATACATCTTTTATCTTTTGTTCGTTAATCTCCAGAAGTACATCTCCCGCCTCAATTTCCATTTCTTCTGCAATAGAATCCGGAAGTACTTCTTTTATCACATGCTCAAAGCACTGTCTCATTTGCTTTCACCTCATCTTATATTTTAACAAGTTTCAAGATGCCTAGCAACATTTAGTTACGACATAAAAAAAGGAAGCAAACGCTTCCTCTTTACTTCTGTATATATTAAATGATAATACAAACAAGTCCTCCGTTCGTATCATTGACAATCTTCTGCATCGTATCCTGCAACTTCAGTTGGCTTTCATCTCCAATCATTGCCACTTTTGCCGCAATTCCGTCCTGTACCATCTGCTCTACTGTCTTCCCGAAAATATTCGTCTCCCAAATACCTTCATTTCCCTGCTCATTTTGTCCGATATAAGCAATCAAATCTTCCGCCTGCTCTTTAGTTCCTACAATCGGAGCAATTTCTGTCTCTATGTTAGCACGTATCATATGAATCGACGGACTCTGGGCACGGATTTTAACTCCGAATTTGTTTCCGTGATGAATGACTTCCGGTTGCTCTAAGGTAATCTCACCACGTTCCGGTGTCACAACCCCGTATCCTTTTTGACGTACACTCGACATTGCTCCTTCTACTTTTGCATATTCACTCTGCATTTTCGCACTTTCCTCAAGATAGTCCATCAATTCATATTCGCTTTCTATCGTGCACCCAAGCATTTCTGTCAACATTTGATAATAATATGCTTCGTCAAATTCCATTTCAATCCGTACACTTCCCTCTGCCAAATCCACACTTTCTATGCGCATTTTCGTTACATATTCATTTTCAAGCGTAAGAGGCTTTTCATAAATATCTCTCATTCTGTTATACTCAGCCATTTTTTCACGTATTCCGCCGAGAAGACACTGCTTGATCGCATGGTCTGCAGGCAGCATTTCCACCCATTTAGGCAAATAGAAGGAAATACTTCCGATCGGGAATTCCAAAAGTACACTTTGCATAATCTTTTGAATATCCTCTTCTTTCAGCTGAACGCAGTTTACAGGTAATACAGTCACCTTGTATTTTTCTTCCAAATTTTGTGCCAGTTTTTGCGTTGATTCCGCATACGGCTTTTCACTGTTTAACAACACGACAAACGGCTTTTTTAAATCTTTCAGCTGATTTACCGTCTTTTCAAAAGCCGGCTCATAGTTTTCTGCCGGAATATCCGAAAAACTACCGTCGGACATAACAACAATTCCTATTGTTGAGTGATCATGAATCACTTTATATGTACCGAGCTCCGCTGCCTGTGTAAACGGAATTTCATGCTCATACCAAGGGGTACGGACCATTCGCTCCGCATTCTCCTCCATGTGACCTGCTGCACCGTCGACCATATATCCGACACAATCAATCAGACGAACTCTGACAGGTATTTCCCCTCCGAGTTTTATCTGCGCTGCCTCAGAGGGTATAAACTTCGGTTCTGTTGTTGTAATTGTTTTTCCGGTACCGCTTTGCGGCAATTCATCCTGCGCCTGTTTTTTCTCATACTCTTTTTCCATTTTAGGCAACACACAGACATCCATAAAACGCTTGATAAACGTCGATTTTCCTGTACGTACCGGCCCTACAATGCCAAGATATATATCACCGGCCGTCCTTGCCTGAATATCCTTGTACAAATCAAATTCTTTCTGCTCATTTCTATTGTCCATAAAAAATACCCCGCCTTCGTTTGTTACATTGTATGGTAGCGGGGTATCAATTATGACTATTTCATTTTAAATTACATTGGCTTTTCTTAAATGCCGGCGAAAAACAGGTCCTACCAGTATTGCAGCCGCAATTTTGATAAGATCAAACATAACAAACGGCGCAACACCGGTCAGTAATGCTTGTCGAAATGTGATATCTGTTGTAAATTTCAGCCAAACAGTACCTGTCATATAACAAAAAACAAGACCAATTACCATTCCGGCTAAATGCCAACGTTTCTTTGTAAATTTCTCTATAAAAAATCCACTGCATATCGTAAGCAAAAGGTAACCGACAATATAACCGCCGGTCGGTCCTAATAACACTGCCGGTCCTCCGGTATATCCGGAAAAAACAGGTATCCCAATCAGACCGATACAGATATAAACCAAACAACTTACAGTCGCACGCCACATTCCGAGCGTATATGCAATCAGATATAACAAAACCGGAAGAATCGAAACCGGAACAGGTCCGACCGGAATCGTCAATGGTCCGACGATACATAATATTGCCGCCATCAGCGCCACGAATGACATTTGTTGTATTTTCATCATCTTGTCTCCATCAGTTTTTTCATACCTTCATTCAAACCTCTGACTGTCAGCTTGTACATCGGCAACATTTTCTTAATCGCAGTTTCTGCTTCACGCCACGGTGCATTTCCCGGAGCCATCTTCGGATTCATCCAAATAATTTTTTTGTAATGTTTTTTCAAAAGCTGTAACCACTCATAACCGCTGAGTCCGCCGTTCGGACCGCGATAATTACCGGTGGTCGAATAAAGCTCTTCCGGAGCCATCGCCGCATCGCCGACGACAATTACTTTGTAGTCACTGCCAAGATTACGGAACATCCAATCCGTATCAATCCAATCACCGTTCTCGCACTCCGGCGTTTTATATAACTTTGAATAAATACAATTATGGAAATAATAGCATTTTACATCCTTAAAATGATTCGATTTAGAAACCGTCTGAAACAGCTCATTCACAAGTCTCGAATACGGAATCATCGTTCCTCCCGAATCCATTAAAAGAAGGAGCTTAACAGCATTCTTACGCGGACGCTGCATCTCAATCTGCAAATATCCGCCGTTCTGACATGTTTTATCAATCGTTCCGTCTATATCAAGCTCCGTCTTCGGAATTTCCAAGCGTGTTGAAAACTGACGCAGTTTTCGAAGTGCCATCTGGAACTGACGGTTTTCAAGTACTCTGTCATCACGAAAATCTTTAAACTTACGTGCTCCGACCACTTCAAAGGCAGACTGATATCCGCTCGCACCGCCGACGCGCACTCCTCCGACATAATTGCCCGAATTACCGAACGCTGTCGTTCCGGTTGTCCCAATCCAAAAACTACCGCCGTTATGCTCTTCTGTCTGGTCTTTCAGACGCTGCTTAAACTTCGTTTCAACATCCTCTTTATCAATCGGAGCATCTTCACTGTTTTGCTTTTGACGAATCTCCCGGTCTTCTTTCGTAATCAAATCAGTCAGTTCCTGCTTATCAAGCCAGCGCAGCATCTGGAACGTAACTTCCTCATCCGCTTCCGCCCCCTTAAATACTTCCAGGAAAGCGGTATCAAACTTATCAAAATCGGTCTCACTCTTCACCAAAATCATGCGCGACACATAATAAAACTGTGTCAGGGAACTACCGCAAAGTCCCCGGTCAAGCGCATCAATAAGTGTCAGCCACTCCGTAAGTCCTATATGCAATTCTTTCGCTCTAAGCTCATAAAAGAATTTCAAAAACATATTCTGCCTCTTATACGTAATGTTTTACTGTCTCTAAATCTTCATCTTTTTTCACAACAACACCGACAAACGGAAGTTCCTCCCGAATCTTGTCCGCCGGAATTCCCGCAATCTGAAGTGCATTGATCCAGTCTATGAGTTCCGATGTACTCGGTTTCTTTCTCACATCTCTCATATCGCGGATCCAATAGAACGTATCCATGGCATTTTTCAATAAATTTGCCTCTACATCCGGAAAATGCGTTCTTACAATTTCCTCCATCAGTTCCTGATTCGGAAATTCAATATAGTGGAAAATACAGCGGCGCAGGAACGCATCCGGAAGTTCTTTCTCTGCATTTGATGTAATAATAACAATCGGACGCTGTTTTGCCTTAACTGTCCTCTTTGTCTCATGAATGTAAAACTCCATCTGGTCAAGTTCCCACAAAAGGTCATTCGGGAACTCCAAATCTGCTTTATCAATCTCATCAATCAAAAGTACAACCTGCTCATCACTTTCGAACGCTTCGCCGAGTTTACCGAGTTTGATATAACGTGCAATATCATCCACTCCCTCTTCACCGAACTGTCCGTCATAAAGACGCTGAATCGTGTCATACATATACAGACCGTCCTGTGCCTTAGTCGTGGATTTCACATTCCATACAATCAATTTCTTCCCGAGGGAATTCGCTACTGCCTGGGCAAGCATCGTCTTTCCCGTTCCCGGCTCTCCCTTAATTAAAAGTGGTTTCTTTAATGCGATTGCCACATTTACACTCGCCATCAGTTCTTCACTTGCCACATATTCCGCCGTTGATTTAAAATTGTTATTCATCGCTACTGTATCCTTTCTTTCTACTATATTTCAAACGAATAATTTCTTTTATAAATCCTTTCTATATGATACAATAAGAACAGTTTTTACACAAGAAAAACAGTTTTTTGGAGGTGTCTGAAATGATAAAAGATATATTAGAACACAAAAAACCGACCATCTCTTTTGAAGTGTTTCCGCCAAAGAAAGACGATGAATTTGAAGGTGTCTACGCTACTCTCGATAAATTAAGCGAGCTGAACCCTGATTTTATCTCTGTTACCTACGGGGCCGGCGGAAGCCGTTCTAAAAAGACAACCGAAATTGCATCTTACATCCAGAACAACTTGCATATCGATGCCTTGGCACATATGACTTGTGTCGGGAATAAAAAAGAAGACATTGATAAAGTATGTGATGAATTAGCCTGTGCTAATGTAAAACATGTATTAGCTTTGCGCGGCGACAGACCGTCCTATATGACAGATGAACAGTATGAAAGCCGCGATTTTGCTTATGCAAACGAACTCGTTACACACTTAAATGCCAATACCGCATTTCAAATTGCCGGTGCATGTTATCCCGAAAAACACTTTGAAGCAATGAGCAAACGTGCAGATATGGCAAGACTCAAAGATAAAGTTGCAGCCGGTTGTGAATTCTTGATTACGCAGCTTTTCTTAAGTAACGATGTTTTTTATGAATTTCAGGAAAACTGCCTTTCAAACGGTATTACAATTCCGATTTGTGCAGGAATTATGCCGATTACATCTGTAAAGCAGGTTTCCACCACCATCTCGCTCTCAGGAACTTCTGTTCCGAAGGCTTTTTCTGACCTTTTGGCCAAGTACGGAGAAAATCCGGAAGATATGCGAAAAGCAGGTATTGATTATGCAATTCGTCAGATTCTTGACTTGAAACAGTATGGGGCGGATGGGATTCATATTTATTCTATGAATAAGCCAAAGACAACTGCTGAGATTATGGCAGCAGTGAGACAAGGATAATTAATTAAAGAAGGAACTGTGAAATTTTCACAGTTCCTTTTATATGTCATTCCTTTCGAAGATATGGTTAATTAGTTGCACATATTCTCCTGCCAATATAGCACAATATTCTCAGCTGCTTCCTCCTCTGTAAATGTCAAATATTTTCATATCACTTTGGGGTTTGTTTTCTTACATACTCGTCCCCTAACTTCTCAAGCACTTTGAAATCATACTTTCCATTCGAGGTATATGGTAAAGAATCAACTATTCTAATATATTTTGGAACTTCATATTCCTTTAGTTCATCACGACATTTTTGTAAGATGCTTTTTTCCGCCCCTTCAATGTCTTTGTTAGGTTGATTTAATACCACATATATCATAGGGACATGTTCTTCTACGCCATCTGCAACCTGCACTGCAACGCACTCTTTGACATCCGCATGCTCTGTTACTTTGGTTTCAATCGTATATGCAGAAATTTTAAATCCTTGCCGGATTATTACCCTTCTGATTCGTCCTTTCAATGTTACAAAGCCTTCTTCATCAACAAATCCCAAATCACCTGTGTGCAACCACTCTTTTCCATCTGCATGCAATTTTTTCATAGCCGAGGTCGCAGCTTCATCCCCTTCATATCCTAAGAAAATGGTGTCTGTTAAAACACAAATTTCACCAATCTCCCCATAAGGCATTTCTTCTTCCTTATCATTATCATAGGCAATGATTGTATCCTCATATTTAGGAATTCCCACCGTTCCGTATTTATTATGCAAAACCGGATTTACCGTCAGTGCTCCCCAACCTTCGTTATTTCCATATCCATTTACGATTACTGTTCCAAACAATTTCTCTAGCTGCTCATTTTCTTCTGCCGATATTTTATCTCCGCCCGATACCAGACACTCGACTTTTGCCATGAAATCCTTTTCTTTTTCCGTAAGCTGATCCCAATTATCTCTGATATACCGATAATGGAATGGAACTGAAAAAGCAATCGTAAATTTACCAATATTCTTTCTGACAACATCTGCTTCAAATGTCGGAGACAATATTACTTTTGTTCCTACAGCTAACGGATACAAGATTGCCTGCCCCAACGCATATGCTATCCAAGGCGGCATAGCATTTAACAATTGTTTCCCTCTTCCCATCGGCAAATCATAATAGACCACCTTCTTTACGCAAGACACAGCTGACCGATCAGAATGTGAAATTATTTTAGGTACTCCTGTCGTTCCGCTTGACTGTATCATGATTGAAGTTCTCGCAGGATCGAATTTTGCTATCTCTATCTGATCATCAACTCGTCCATCTGCAATAAACTTTTTGAATCTTAGATACCTCTTATCTTTTGGCATTTTTTTGCCTTTAAATAGTGTATATAGTATTTGTTTTCCAAGTGGCAGCGAATCTGTCGGATATAGCACTAATACTTTTTCTATCTTTGTTTGATTGATAAAAGTCTCTATTTTCGGTATCAACATATCGAATGCTATCATCATTCGAACATTGCTATTATTGGCATACTTCTCTATTTCCTTCTCAGAAGTTCTTATATCAAACCATCGTGAAGTTACTCCAATTTTATTCAGTGCCAATAACGTAACGATTGCCTCCGGACAATTTGAAACTCCGACTAAAACAACGTCTCCCCCCCTCAGTCCTGATTTGTAAAATGCAGACGCCGCCTTATCCGTCTCCTGTTTTAATCTATTGAAAGACCAAACTTGACCCAGATATTCTATTGCAGGGCTTTCCAAATTATCCTTATTTTCACCAAAAACCATTTCATATATTGTCTGGTTGTCTTTTATGTAACGTTCGGGTTCTTTTCTATACCATTTCAGCCACGGCTTATCGATGGATGGATAGCCGGTTAATTCTCTTTCGCTCATCTTAAAGTTCTCCCTTTTCAAAATCTATGCTGAAAATCACTCAAAACCTCTTCTTCCAACAACCGTATGAATCGGATTGTCATCAGTAAGGTTGGCACAATCTCGGATATAATGAACTACCGGAACGATTGGTGTGGTAATCAAATATTACATATTTGTTCGTCATAATTATTTCGCCATCTGCTCCAACACACGGTAATCTATTTTTCCCATTCCTGTATGTGGCAAAGACTCCACAAATACAAACCATTCCGGTATTTCATAATCAAACAAATTCTTTGAACATAAATCCTCTAATTCCTTACGGATTATGTCATTCTCTGTATTGTTCTGTTCCAATACCACAAATGCCTTCTCAACAAACCCTTTATATTCGTCTGGCACAGCTACAACTGCACAATTTTCCACTAGCGGATGTCTCAAGATACATGCTTCCACTTCCGATGCAAACACCTTATATCCATGTTTTACAAACATTCTCTTTATTCGTCCGGTCACATGAACTCTACCATCAAAATCAACAAATCCAATATCTCCTGTATGTACCCAAACACTTCCATCCGAATGTGTTTTCAACACATTTGCCGTTTCAGTCGAATATTCTCCAAAATAACCTTGCATAACAGATGGTCCCAAAATCGCCAATTCACCTTTTTCACCACATTTGCATTCTTGATATTTCCCATTTTCTTCAACAAAAGCTGTAATAATATTTCCTATATACGGAATACCTGAGCTACCGATATTATTGCTATTTTCTTTTGAATATGACGCCGCCGCGGTCACTTCTGTCATTCCATATCCCTTGGATAATCTAATGAAGCAACCATGTTGTTTCAAGAACTCGTTAAACTCCTTTTCCAGTGTTTCATCCAGTCTATCTGCTCCTACAATTACTTCCTTCAGATAATCCAAACATTCATTTTCAAGCATTTTTTCCTTCATTAACCCCACTAACGTGGATGGCACTGTAATAATCTGATTCGGTTTTTTAGTGTACACCAAATGCCCTAACTCATCTGCATCAAATTTTGGGACCAGAATACTAACAATCCCCATGCACAAATCTGCGTTTAGAGAATTATTTAGTCCATAATATGTCCATGGTGGAGCAATTACCAAATTTCTATCCCCAGGACATACATTGAAGTGCATCTTCTCATTCATTGCAATTATTGAATTTAAATTTCGATTCGTCATAATCGCACCTTTTGAACGACCTGTTGTCCCACCGGTATAAGCAATTACTGCTGGCGCATTTTCAACATTCTTTGCACTTTGTATTGCTGAATTCCTTCCATATTTTTTCAGAAATACATTCCAGTCAACACAAACATTCTTATCTGTAATTTTTACATCCAAGGCTTTATCTTTCTTCTTTATAGCATACTGCACCAACTTAGGCAAAGAATTAATAGCACTAACTGTTACTATTATTTGTACATTCAAATTTCGATAAATCTTGACAAATTTATCTGCGGCAACATCAATCGTAATTAGAAGTTTGCTCTTTGCATTAATTAACGCATCTTCCAACTGACTTTCACTACTTCGGGGATCAAGCATATTAGCCACTGCACCTATTTTATTAATTGCATAAAACACATATGCAACCTCAGGAATATTAGGCAAACATACAGATACCATTTCCCCTTGTTCTATTCCATACTCGAGTAATGCACTCGCCACCATATCTATTTTTTTGTAAAGTTGTGGATAGCGAATCTTTACACTGAAATACTCCAAGCATACTGCTGAACCATACTGTTTACTACAGTTATACATATGTTCATAAATACTAGAATTAGGGATTGAAAATTTTTTATCCTCTTTGCTGTACCATTTCAGCCACGGCTTATCGATGGATGGATAGCCGGTTCTATTTTGTTGTGTCGACATTTTACATTTGTCCTCCTATACTCTCCAAAGATTTTTTTTTAAAATTGAAATACAATGCTAAAATTGTTAATACGATTCCTAAAAATATGACAACTATTGACATCTTAAAATACTCTGTATATATTCCCCCAACTCCAATGGCTGTCACAATTTCTGCAATTGACATAATAATAACCGAACTTTTGTGCTCCGTATTTTTAATTTCCAACTGCTTTATTCTGTTATTTAGTCGCTCTATTTTGACAGTTGCTTTTTGATATGCTTCTGAACTTGTTTTCATAGTATTCAAAAGCATTATGTAAGACTCCTCATTGTCCCTAACCTTCATTGGATCTACTTCAGGAATTTTTTTAGAATCTATTCCTATATGTGGCAATTCTGCAGTTATTTCAAACTCAGTCGACATTTATATTTTCCTCCTTTATATCCCCTTCACCCGGTTCAATTTCTTCAGCCTCTCCACTTCCTGCCCCTGAAGCAGATTTCCCCATGCATCCCAAGGTACATCATTGATAGGATGGAATTTCCAAAACTCGTCTCCGGAACTGAAAATCCCATTTCTTTCCTTGTTAATATCAATCTCGCCCATCTCCAAATTGCGAAGATTGCCTTTTACGAAATTGATATAGTCTGTGTTTGAAATTTCGCTCCTCTTAAACAATCCTTTTTCCTCAATCAATTCCCATCGAATGGTCGAAATTTTTTCTTGATATTCTGCTAACTTTTCAGAGAAATTATCATTTTCTCCCACGACAACCGGTTCTCCATAACGAATATGTATCCTCGTGATTTTCTCCTTGTCCGTAGAAGTATCATATGTATATTCCATCACCATCGGCATAATATCTGCTTTTGTTTTCTGCGCCATATCAAGAAAACCGTAATTCATCGGCAAATGAAGTTTATTCGGTGATAAATTCCACGCGGTTTCCGGAAAAATAATAACCGATTCCCCTTTTAACAATGCAGAAATCACATCCAATTTTGCACCAATCCGATGAGAAGCATTTTTCTTCTTCTTTGTCACTAGAATCAAACCGGTATTTACCTGTATCATAAGCATTAACTTCTTGGTTTCTAAACTGTGAAAAATTAATGTATGCCTTGGACAACTAGATATCCACGAAAAGTTATCTAACACACCTTGATGCGTACACGTAAGTATAGCCGGTCCCCCCTGAAATTTTCCAATCCGTCCGTAATCATTTCAACTTCCCCACCGGCTAATGCTTTTGTCACAAGTTTAGCTATTGCATTTGTCGGTTTCTTCAAATACGGTGCAATTGTAGTTGCTCCCTTTGTTGTGTTGGTAAGTTTCCTCGTCCGGCAAAACTCCCTCATCTTTTTGCAATAATCACTTTTCTCTTCCGGTGTTAATTTGGCTTCTTCTTTTGCTGATAAAAGCCAATCCGGTATTTCACACTTTTTTCTCATTTTTTTATTCTTCCTTAAATCCCGTGAACTCGGTTTATTTTCTTCAGCCTCTCCACTTCCTCTGTCTGAAGCAGATTCCCCCATGCATCCCAGGGCACATTGTTGATATGCTGGAATTGATAGACTTCTGTTCCTGCACCATAGATTCCTTTTGTATCAGCAATGATATCTATTTTTCCCATATCGAGATTTTTGTAATTACCTTTCATATAGTTGATATAATCCCAGTTTGTAATTTCACTTCTATGAAAAATCCCTTTTTCCTCAATCAACTCCCAGCGCATTGTCGCTATTTTTTCTTTATATTCCTCCAGTTTGTCTGCCAAGTTATCATTCTCTTTTACATTGATTGGCTCTCCATAACGCAGATGTATAAATGTTATTCTTTCCTTCTCACCGGAAGTATCATAGGTATACTCAATACACATAGGAACAACAGATCTCCCGGCCTTTTGCGCAGCATCCAAAAAACCCCATGTAATCGGCAAATGCAATTTATTCGGAGACAAATTCCATAGTCCTTCCGGGCAAATGTAAACAGAATGATTTTTTATCAAAACAGAAATCAAATCCATTTTTGCATTCATTCTCTGCTCTGTATTAGCAGGATTTTTGGATGCCAAAATCAGTCCTGTATTTACCTGTGCTAAAAGCAAAAGTTTGTTTACTTCTTTCCCATGAAATATCAATGCATGATCCGGGCAATATGGAATCCATACAAATCCATCCATAACTCCCTGATGTGTACTGGCATAAATTACAGGATTATCCGGTATATTTTCCACACCATCAACCAAAATCTCCACTTCTCCTCCTGCCAAAACTTTACACACTGCTCTGGCAATCGCTTCAGTCGGTTTCTTTAAATAAGGGGCAATCGTTGTTGCCCCTTTTGTTGTGGTTTTAAGTTTTCTTTTTTTGCAATATGCCCTTAAATCTTGATAATATTTTTCTTTCTGCTCTTTTCCTAGTTCTTTCTCTTCTCTATAAGATAAAATTTTCATTCTAGTCCTCTATTTCTTCTCAAATATTTCTAATACTTTCATTTTTAGTCATCTTTAGGGTAATTATACATATTTTCATATGCTAACGTCAATAATAATATCCATCTTTATGGTAAAAAAGGAGACATCACACTATGAAAATCTATAATTATAATGGAAAAGCAAATATTATAGGAAAGAACATTTACAACTTAAGAAAAAAAGCCGGTCTTTCACAAGAAGAATTGGCTGCAAAAATGCAGTTAAAAAGTATTGAATTATCACAGAAAGCTATCAGCCGTATCGAAAAGCAAGAACGCTTTGTTACAGACTACGAACTTATGGTATTTGCTTCTGTATTCGGTGTCGAAATTTCAGATTTGTTTTAAACTGTTTATTTGTTAGACTGATAAAAACCGCAATTACAAGGCCCCTCTTTCTTTTCTTGTCCTGTAATACAGCACTTGTTTTCTTGCCAGTAGATACATGTGTTACATCTTTCTTTCTGATCCATATGTGTGCCTCTTTCCTATTGGATGCTCTACATTTGGTATATTTTTTCATATTACAAATATTGGTACAATACGCTTCGCATTCTTAAACATTTTTTTCGCATTTTTAGCAATTTAACAATCGAGTAGAATGACGCCTACTCGATTTCACGCAAGCATGATGGTGCTTGTCGGGCTTGTGCTACAAAAAAAAGGAACTGCACTTATCAAAGTGCAATTCCTTATTGTGTCATTCCTTTCAAAGATATGCTTATTAATCAGTTAGTTACTTTTCTTCCCAATAGTACTCAATGTATTCAGCAGCCACTTCTTCTGCAAGATAATACTGCTCCATCACTGTTTCTATGGTTTTTTCTTTTGTCTGATTAAATAATCGGCAAGTACGAATGATGCCCTTTACCCCCTGCTGTATACCCTGCTGTATACCCTGTTGTATACCATCATCGTAACTGTGGTCTAGCATTTCCTGTAAGGTCATATATCGTTTCTCCTCTATTTCACTACATTTGATTGTTCCGACAATTTTCTGTATCTCTTTTAAATCTGCATCCACTGCGTTGTCCTGTGTGGTCTCTTCAAAATAATTTAAAAGCGCTTTCAGTTCATCAGAACCGCCTTTTTTCCCTTTTGTGTATAAGTACAATTTCAGCACACCATCATTATATATCAGTTCATTGTTTTCTACCACCATATTTTTGACAGTATAAAGCATATGGTCGTCGCCGAAAGGGTCATAGGGCAAAATCCAGATCATAACAAGATCCGGAAGCAGATCAAACTTTGTACTGCTCGAAAGTTCTTTTGCATCTGCCTTTGCTTGATAAAAACGACTACGTCTCGGAAAATTGTCATAATAGATGTTCGGTTCAATGTCATATAGGCGTATAACCGGCTTTTCTCCGGTATCATTGTCCGTTTCACGCACCCACAAATCCATACGGATTCCACGTTTGTTCAAATCTGTGCCCACAAACTGCTTCTGATTTTCCACTATAAAGTCTTTTAAGTCATGTCCTATTACTCTTTTTACAATGGTTCGCGCAATAACTGCTGCATCTTCAGGATTCTCTGTTGATGCTTCAAACAAAAAGGCATCCATCATATCCAATTCTTCCAATGTTTTCTTACGGGTATTTCGTTCCTGACGCGGAACTATAGATTGATTTGATTTTTTTGTCATAGAATTGTCCTTTCATGAGAAAGGAATGACACTACATCGAGTGTAATCAAAATGTCCTGAAAAGTCAACACGGTAATACGTTTCCACTTCGTATTACCGCCTTTTTCTTCTCCCTTATTTTCCCTCTAAATAATCAAAAAATCCTTCCTTTGCTTTTTTATATCGACTCCGACTGATAGATAGTTCTTTTCCATCCATCAAAATTACATTCATTGCCCCGAACTTTTGTATATAATTTGCATTCACCGCAAAGCTTTGGTGAATGCGCAAAAAATAATCCGGAAGCTGAGGCATCATTTCTTCAAGTTTCATCCATACATGCTGTCTGCCTTCATTCAAATATAAAATCAATTCATGTCTATTACTTTCTAAATAGATAATGTCGCTGACTCTCACATTGATAACTCCACCTGAACATTGTAGTGACAAAACTTCACTTTTTTCTGCGCGGATTTCCGCCATTAATTTATCAATTGTTTCATAAAGCTTTGTTTTATTTACAGGTTTTACCAAAAAAGCACTCGGTCTTGCATCGAAAATATCAGTCGCATACTGAATGAAGCCGGTAAGAAATACAATTTTAATTCTTGGACACATTGTTTGTAATTTAACCGACATCTTGATTCCGTCTGCATTTTGCTCGTTATTTTCGTCCCATCGGATATCCATAATTACAATATCAGGAACCGGCGTCTTCTTTGTCTTTAATTTTTTAAAATAATCATTGATGTTATCCGTTATCTCGATTGTAATTCTTGAATATTCTTTCTGAACAGTTGCCTTTATTTCTTTGCAAACCTGTAAATCATCATCACATACTACTATATGCATTTTCCGCAATCATCCTTCTCGTATATTTTCTACTCCTGCATCAGCGCAACCACTCGCATCTGCTCTCCTTCATCGTGGTATGAAACACGTCCGCCATGCACTTCGACTATATCACGTACAATCCGGCTTCCGAGTCCGTGATTCTTCTTATCCTTCTTCGTTGTCTTGAAATCATTCTCCAAAGGCCTACGCTCTGCAAGTTTGCTGTTGCTTACTGTGATTTTTAAAACTCCCTGCTGCTTTTCCACCGAGAGTTTTACTGTCTTTTCTTCCGTTTCCTTGGCAGCCTCTATGGCATTATCCAAAAGGTTTGCAAACAGGCTTACAAACTCATACTCCGTAATCTTTGTATCACCGATTGCTCCGCCTTCCCGTTCAAAAGCAATCCCTTCTTTTTCACACACGGATGCTTTCTCACGAATCAGGCAGTCAAGTACCGGAATCCCTGTCATACTTCGGTTGGCCTTGTCTAACTTTCTCAACAGTTCCTGCCCTTCTGCATCCTTCTGCATCTCTTCCATAACATTCATATGGTTTGCAATGTCATGACGGATGACAGAAATCTCTTTCTCACGCTTTGCCTGCTTTTCTGCCAGCTCCTGATAGAAGGCAAACTGCTCGCGCAGATGCTTTTCGTTTTGGTTGTTTTGCGTAATCGCCGATATCATAATGTAAACACCGGCCAAAAATGCTGCACACATAATCCGCCAACCACCAAACGCCAACGCTCCGATATCTAACACACAGAAAATAATAAGCAATATACGGAAATGCTTACCACGATGCTTGTACATAAAATCCCATACAATTTTTGCAACAACCGCCATTATCATGTAAACAATTGTTACATAACAAAAATTGAACAACGTCGGGGCATCCATAAAATTGGATGCTTTTGAAACATCAAAATCACACAGAAGCATATATGACGGAAAAGTCAAAATCATCCCGAAAATTTGATATACCCACTCTATTGCAAACATGTGAAGGAAATTATAAAGCGCATCACCTACAAACAAAAATTTCATAAGAAGATATATCGTGATGCATAAAATCATAATTTCCGCTGCCAGCATCAATTCGTTTTTCTCTGCATTGTACCCGAATAAACTCCAAAACGTATCATGGACCGCCAAAACAGCAAGCAAAATGAGATAATACCATTTCCTCTCATTCCTCGGTTTTATATATTTATATCCCATATATAAAACACTGACTGCCTGCATAATCCCAATATGCAACAAATAAATAATAAAT
>JAZQDJ010000119.1:0-1632 GCA_045546735.1 Lachnospiraceae bacterium
TCAACGGCATACAGGCATTGACCACTAAATCTCTGGCGGAATATATCGGCATTTCAGAACCGGCTCTTTACCGTCACTTCAAAAATAAATCAGAAATCATCCGTGCGATGCTTATGCAATTCGATGTGGATTTGGAGTCGCTGCGCCGAAAACACTCCGGTTGGGAATTGGTAAAAGCATTTTTCACCTACCGCATCGAACAAGTCATGAATGAGCGGTATTGGGCAAATATTATTTTTTCAGAAGAACTCTTTATTCATACAAGCGAATATTCTGAACTGCTTAAAGAGATGATGCACAGACATCGGAACATAATCATGGAAAATATTGTCATTGCATCAAAGAATGGAGTCATCAGAAGTGATATCGCTCCGGAAATTGTTTTTCGCATACTTGCCGGTTCCCTGCGCTTGTTGATAAAACAGTACGGAATGAGTGGCAATGCATTTGATTTATGTTCCGAAAGCACTATTTTGTTTAATACATGGGATACTCTCTTTAAGGTAAAATAACCGTAAATGTTCAACCAGGAGGTATGAAATGGAAGAAAAAATGTTCTGTTTTCAATGTCAGGAAGCCTGCCGAAACACCGGATGTACGTTTGCCGGAATGTGCGGTAAAAAAGCAGAAACTGCACATTTGATGGATGAAATCATCCGTCAGCTTAAACTCATTGCTCTTTCACGGAAACCCGATAAAAAATTGGGACGCTTTGTTATCCAATCGCTTTTTATGACTATCACCAATGCAAATTTTGACAATGACGCATTGAAAAAACAGCTGGACAGAGCAATCATTTTGACTGGCGATGCAGATATCGCTTTCCCTTCCGGAGTTATGGCTTGCGAAAATGAAGATATCCGCTCTTTGCGGGAGTTGCTCACTTATGGGCTGAAAGGTATCGCAGCGTACGCTGAACACGCGGCTGTTTTGGGCAAAGAAGATGACAGCATTTATGAATTCTTTTTCAAAGCACTCAAGGCAACGGTAACGGAAGAAAATGCCGACAACTTAACTGCCCTGGTTCTGGAAGCCGGAGCAGTCGCTGTCAAAACCATGGCTCTTCTTGACAGTGCCAATACGGAAAACTTTGGAAATCCGGAAATCACCACCGTAAAAACCGGAGTTGGCAATCGTCCCGGTATTCTGATTTCCGGCCACGATTTATTGGATATGAAAGAACTTCTGGAACAGAGTAAGGATGCCGGAATCGACATCTACACTCACAGTGAAATGCTCCCGGCACACTACTACCCGGAATTGAAAAAATATCCGCACTTGTATGGTAATTACGGAAATGCTTGGCATTTGCAGAATAAGGAGTTCGCATCGTTCAATGGTCCGATTTTGATGACCACCAACTGCATCACACCGGTACAGGATTCTTATAAAGACCGGATTTTTACAACCGGCATGGCAGGTTATCCGGGAGTGCCGCATATTGCCGGACGCAAAGATGGCAAACCGAAAGATTTTTCAGCTGTCATTGAACTGGCAAAAACGTGTCCGCCTCCGGAAAAATTGGAAGACGGCACGCTTACCGGTGGATTTGCCCACGCTCAAGTCTTTGCTCTTGCCGATAAAGTGGTGGAAGCAGTCAAGTCCGGCACAATCAGACGTTTTGTGGTAATG
>JAZQDJ010000120.1:0-114150 GCA_045546735.1 Lachnospiraceae bacterium
AAAGAACCTTGATAACTTTCAATGGTTTTATAACTTCTACCATCTGCCTTTTTTTCTGTTATAAATTCTTCCATTATGTCTTTCACAAGTAAGTCTGCGTCTAATGAAGCTACTACTTTCTTTCTTTTTCTTACACTAGGACTTGCCATTTCTATTCCTCCTGTTCTAAAAAATCAAGTTACAAAATCAGAGTAACAGTTTTAGATACCCTGATTTTACCACATTTACCTAAAAAATCAAGGGAATATAAAAAAGCCGCAACCCCGCATAAATGCTAAGATTACGACCTTAAGTGCGCGGTCAGGGGCTCGAACCCTGGACACCCTGATTAAGAGTCAGGTGCTCTACCAACTGAGCTAATCGCGCATGCGATATTCATTTATTTACAACGCAAGAGTTATTATAGTATAATGAAACGGAGTTTGCAAGCACTTTTTTTATTTTTATAAATTGGAGATGAAAGGCGGAGCATTATTTTGATAGATTCACATGCACATTATGATGATGAAGCGTTCGATCAGGATAGGGAAGAGCTTCTTTCTTCTGTTTTTGAAAGCGGAATCCGAAAGATTATCAATGTCGGGGCAAGTATGGAAAGTTGTAAAACAACGCTTGCTTTGACAGAAAAATATAAGCACATCTATGCAGCGCTCGGAGTTCATCCTTCGGATACGGCAAATCTTACGGAAGAAGATATGGAATGGCTTTTTGAAAAGAGCCGGCTTTCTAAGGTGGTTGCCATCGGGGAGATAGGACTTGATTATTATTGGGATACACCGAATCGGGAAATACAGAAAAAATGGTTTCGAAGACAACTTGCGCTGGCAAAGGAAGTGGGTCTTCCGGTTGTGATTCATTCAAGGGATGCAGCAGCGGACACAATTTCTATTATGAAAGAATGCGGGGCTGATACGATTCCCGGAGTGATTCATTGTTATTCTTATACGAAGGAATCCGCGAGAGAATTTTTAGATATGGGTTATTCATTTGGAATCGGCGGAGTTCTTACTTTTAAAAATGCAAAGAAATTAAAAGAAGCGGTGGCATATATTCCGATGGACAAACTTTTGCTTGAAACGGATTGTCCTTATCTTTCACCGGAACCGAACCGCGGCAAGAGAAATTCATCGCTCAATATTCCTTATGTTGTGCAGGTGATGGCACAGATAAAGGGAATCAGTGAGGAGGAAGTCATCCGTATTACGAGTGAGAATACGGAGAAACTTTTCCATATATAATAAAGAAGGAAGTAAAATATGGCATATTTAGGAAACCCTTCGGGGACAATCGAAGTGTTACAGAAATATAATTTTAATTTTCAGAAAAAATTCGGACAGAATTTTCTGATTGATCCGCATGTACTTGATAAAATTATTGATGCGGCAGAGATTACAAAAGACGATTGTGTGCTTGAAATTGGACCGGGAATCGGAACAATGACGCAGTATTTGGCAGAAAATGCACGCGAAGTTATTGCGGTTGAAATTGATAAAAATTTGATACCGATTTTGGAAGATACGCTTTCTTCCTATAATAATGTGACTGTAATTAATGAAGATATTTTAAAAGTCGATATTGCAAAGATTGTCGATGAGAAAAATGACGGAAAACCGATAAAGGTTGTGGCAAATTTACCTTATTATATTACAACACCGATTATTATGGGTTTGTTTGAAAGCCATGTTCCTCTTAAGAGTATCACGATTATGGTTCAAAAAGAGGTGGCTGACCGTATGAAGGTCGGACCCGGAACAAAAGATTACGGAGCACTTTCTTTAGCTGTGCAGTATTATGCCAAGCCTGAGATTGTGGCGAATGTTCCGCCGAATTGTTTTATTCCGAGGCCAAATGTCGGAAGTGCGGTAATACGTTTGACAAGATATGAAGAGCCACCGGTTCAGGTAGAAAATGAGCGCCGTATGTTCCATATTATCCGCGCAAGTTTTAACCAGAGAAGAAAAACACTTGTCAATGGTTTGGTAAATGGTGGAATTGCAAAAAAAGAAGAGGTTTTGGAGGCGCTTGAAAAGATGGATTTGTCCCCGTCAGTCAGGGGAGAAGCTTTATCTCTTTCTGAATTTGCAAAATTATCAAATATTCTATAATTTTTTGACTTAAGTAGTGTCGTATGTTACACTAAAAAAGTATACAAAATAGGGGAAATAGTCCTTTTTTACATAGGTAGAGGTGAAAAAATTGGATAAGTATGAATACCGAATCCGGGCAGAAGAGATTAATGATTTAATCGAGAAAAAGGAGTATGCGCAAGCTGTAAAAATTGCGGATACCATTGATTGGAGGAGAGTACGCAGCGTCGTTATGCTCTGTAAAATCAGTGAACTTTACAAAATTAACAGACGTTATGAGGACAGTAAAGAGGTCCTCCTTTTAGCGTATGAACTTCAGAGCAATTCTCGAAAGATTATTTACTCGCTTTGTGAGTTATGTATTAAACTGGATGAGATTGTTGAAGCTCTGGAATATTATAAAGAATTTATCAAAGTGGCACCGAGAGACACAGGCCGCTTTATTTTGCAGTACAGAATTTATACGGCACAGGATGTAAGTCTTGAAGAAAGAATTGCTGTGCTGGTGGAATATCAGAGAAGAGAATATCGTGAAAAATGGATGTACGAGCTTGCATATTTGTACCACCGTATCGGACTTGAAACAAGTTGTATTGATCAGTGTGATGATATTTTTGTATGGTTCCATGAAGGAAAATATGTAATTAAGGCACTTGAGCTTAAGATGCTTCATGCACCTCTTTCACCGGAGCAGCAGGAAGTTTATAATGCCAGATTTATGGTTCAAAAACAGGAGGAAGAGCCTGTTAAATTAGAGGAAGAACAGACCGGTGCGGAAATTCCGCCGAGTCTTTCTATAGAGATTAAGTCTATTGAAGCAACAAAGGCGAAAACAGAGGAAATTCCGAGCAAGAAAGTAAATGAACAGATAGATGAGCCGCAAGAGGTTCCTGTTGAAGATAATTATTTGCAGATAGAGCCGGATATTTATATGCAGGAAGAGCCTGTTTATGAACCGGAAGAGGCGGAGGAATTGCCGACAGAAGAGGAAAATCAAATAGAAGAAGAGGCGGAAGTCAGCGAAGAAATGCCGATTGTTGATACATCCGGCGGTGTAGATATTCAGGTAAAGACGATAGATGTCGGAGATGAATATAATACAATGAATCTTCAGGATGAGCTTGCTAAAAATCTGGCAGAGATTTTAGCACAGGAAGATATGGAAGCATCAGATGCAACGAGAGCATTACCGGTTGATTCTATTTTTGCTGCAACAAAAGAAATTCCGGAGGAAGTTTCGGAAGAAGCAACGGAGGAAGAATTGCCCGAAGAAGATTTTTCTTCTGTAGAAGAAATCCATGAGGTAATTGCGCAAGAGCCGGCGGAAGACTATGCAGTAGAAGAAGAAATAGTAGAAGAGCCGGAAGACTATGTAGTGGAAGAAGAAATAGTAGAAGAGCCGGAAAACTATGTAGTGGAAGAAGAAATGGTAGAAGAGCCGGAAGGCTATGCAGTGGAAGAGGAAATAGTAGAAGAGCCGGAAGATTATGCAGTGGAAGAAGAAATTGTGCAAGAACCGGAAACCGTGCCTACGATAGAGCCACTGGTCTTTAATCAAAACCAGCCATTACCGGAAGCATTGATTCAGGCAGTACAGAGTGCAGCGATGCAGGCAGCAACAGAAGCTGCAAAACAGGCAGCGGCAGAAGCTGCAAAGCAGGCAGCACAGGCAACAGCGGAAGCAATGAAAGAAATTAAGCCGGAAGAAAATGTATCGGAAGAAGTACAAGAGCAAGAACCGGAAGAAATGGTAGAAAAGCAGATTACCGGACAGCTCAGTTTTTCTGATATTATGGCAGAATGGGAAGAAACAAAGAAAGCAAATGAAGAAAAGCATTTGCAGGAAATGAAACAGAGAGTTATGGAGCAGACAGGGCCACTTCTTTCTGATTTTGATGCAGCTGCAAGAGCAAGTGTGCAGTCGGATTTAGATATGCTCAGTCCGATGCTGGAAGTATTCCCGGAAGATAATGTAGAAGAGGTGGAAGCAGAAGTTTCTCCTGTGATGAATGCAGAAACAGAGGAAGAAGAAATGGTTTCTGCAGAAGATGCAGCAGAAGAAAAACTTGTTTCCGAAATAGAGGAAGCATTGACAGAACCTGTGGAAGAAGTTACAGAAGAGCCGGAAGAGGAACCGGTTGAAGTAAAGCCGGAACAGGAAGACCGTCCGAGCGGTTTTAATACGGAAGAGATTATAGGCTTAGAAGAAAAGCTTATGGATGCTTTGGAAGGTCAGCATTATGATACAGCAAATCTTCAGGCAGAAGTGTTAGAAACAGAAATGTCAAAGCAGCCGGAAGTAATGGAACCGGAAACAACAAAACAGCCGGAAGTTTCGGATGCTGTGAAAATGGCAGCAGCAGCGGCGATCTCAGCAATGAATGCTGAAAAGAAGGTCGAAAAAGAGGAAGAAAAAGAAGAAGTAAAGCCGAAAGAAAACCGGATGATGGAAGTACTGAAAGGACCTCGTACTCTGACTTTGGAAGAAAAAGCTTTATTCGGAGGTATTGCCCCGAACAAAGAGATACAGGAAAAAGTAGCGGAAGTACTTGATAAAGCGTCCCTTATTCCTTATACAAACAATATTATTATTTCCGGCGAAAGAGAAACCGGAACGATGGAAACCGCGGAAAAACTTGCAAAATACTATGCACAGGCAAATCGTTCGTTCTCGGGAAAAGTTAAAAAATTCTCCAGTGAAGAATTTACCGGTAAAGACATTTTTAATATCGTAAATGAAATGCCGAACGGTATTATGATTATCGACAATGCGGGAGAAATGTCTGCCGACCTTTGCAACAAAATGATTAAGGCCGGAAATGAAATGGAAAACGGCGGAATCCTTTACATTTTGGTTGATACAGTATCGGGAATTGAGAGATTGGGAAGGACTTACACGAAGATTACGGAATATTTTAATTTAAGAATTGATATTTCGGCGTTGGATAATGACGGTCTTGTAAAATACGGTAAGTTGTATGCAAGAGAAAAAGAATTCTCTATCGATGATATGGGAGTGCTTGCTTTATATAACCGTATTGAGGAAAGACAGACGAATGAACATGCTGTAACAGTAGATGAAGTAAAAGAAATTATTGATCAGGCAATTATGAAAGCAGAGAAAAAGAGTATTTCTCATTTTATGGAAACAATTCTTCAAAAAAGATTTGATAAAGAAGATATGATTGTACTGAGAGAAAAAGATTTTATGAATGACTAGGAGAGGTAAGTATGGCAGGTAGTAAAAACATGGAAAATCCAATCTTTATTACAAAGGCGGATGAGTATGTATTTGCACAGGGTAATCATTACGAGATTTACGAAAAACTCGGTGCTCACAAAACAGTAGTAGATGGTGTTGAGGGTATTTATTTTGCAGTATGGGCTCCGAACGCACAGTATGTGAATGTGATTGGTTCTTTCAATAATTGGGATCTTTTCAAAGATAATATGCAGCGACTCGGCGACGGCGGAATATTTGCACTTTTCATTCCGGAAGCAAAAGTCGGAGATATGTATAAATATGTAATTACAACACCTTCCGGGGAAAAGCTTTACAAAGCCGATCCGTATGCAAATCAAGCGCAGCTTCGTCCGGATAATGCTTCTATTGTAGCAGATTTATCTGATTTTACATGGTCAGATGCGACATGGATGAAAAATCGCGAAACGACGGATTGGAATAAGAAACCGATGGCGATTTATGAGTGTCATATCGGTTCCTGGATGAAACATCCGGTTCCGGAAAATGATGAAAAAGCAACAGGTTTCTACAATTATCGTGAGTTTGCAGACCGCTTTGTTGAGTACTGTAAAGAAATGAAATATACACATGTGGAACTGATGGGTATTGCGGAGCATCCGTTCGACGGTTCTTGGGGATATCAGGTAACAGGGTATTATGCACCGACGTCCCGTTACGGAACTCCGACAGATTTCATGTATTTAATTAATAAACTTCATAAAAACAATATCGGAGTTATTCTTGATTGGGTTCCGGCGCATTTCCCGAAAGATGATTTCGGTCTTGCGACATTTGACGGAACATGTCTTTATGAGCATCCGGATACAAGAAGAGGTGAGCATCCGGATTGGGGAACCAAGATTTTTAATTATGCGAAAAATGAGGTTCGCAATTTCCTTATAGCAAATGCGATGTTCTGGGTAGAGAAGTTCCATGTGGACGGACTTCGTGTAGATGCGGTTGCTTCCATGCTTTACTTAGATTATGGAAGAAGAGACGGACAGTGGCTTCCGAATGAATACGGAAACAACAAAAACCTTGATGCGATTGAGTTTTTCCGTCATTTGAATTCGATGATGAAGAAAAGAAACCCGGGCGCTGTGATGATTGCAGAAGAATCAACAGCATGGCCGCTTGTGACAGGGGATCCTGCGGAAGGCGGACTTGGATTTAGCTTTAAGTGGAATATGGGATGGATGCATGATTTTTGTGAATATATGAAACTTGATCCTCTGTTCCGTAAAAATAACCATTATGCTTTGACATTTGCGATGAGCTACAATGAGAGTGAAAACTACATTTTACCGCTCTCACATGATGAGGTTGTACATCTGAAATGCTCGATGCTTAATAAAATGCCGGGATTCTATGTAGATAAATTCGCAAATCTTCGTGTCGGATATACGTATATGTTCACTCATTGCGGTAAAAAACTTCTGTTCATGGGACAGGAATTCGGACAGGATCAGGAATGGTCTGAGGCAAGAGAGCTTGAGTGGCATTATCTCGGAGATAAAGAACACAGCTCTATGAAATATTATGTGAGCAAGCTTCTTGAGATTTATAATAAATATCCTTGTATGTATGAAAACGACAACAATTGGAACGGATTTGAGTGGATTAATGCTGACAATGCAGAGGACAGCGTTTATACATATATGAGAAAATCCGAATCCGGCAGAAATAACATTTTGGTTGTTCTTAATATGACACCGATGAAGAGAGAAAATTATAAAGTCGGTGTTCCGAAAAAGAAAAAATATAAATTGCTCTTAAACAGTGATGAAGAGTGCTTTGGCGGAAACGGTACTGTAATTCCGAAAGAGATTACAGCTAAGGCGCAGGAGTGGGACGGAAAAGATTATTCCATCACATTTGATCTTCCTGCTTACGGGGCTGCGTTATTCCTGTTCTAATGGTTAAGAAAACAGGCAAAAAAACCGAAATAAAAGGTGAATGCAATTGCATTCGCCTTTTTCTTTTTATAAATAATCACAGAAGGTGACATATGAAAATTACATTTGATCATTTACAGGAAAATAAAATACCGATGACAAAAGTAGGAGATATGGCGGCAAAGCCGACAGGGCAAAGCACAAATATATCCGGAGTCTTTCTTTCAAAAGGACAGGAAGGCCAGGCTTACGGTAAGCAGACAAAAAGCGCGCAGGAGATAAAAGATCGTGTGGGCCTTTTTGATGCGTCTGATTATAAAAATTATATGGCAGTTATGGCATCGTCTATGTCAGGGGAAGATTTTTCCGCACTTGTGGAAGACGGTGTAAAGCCGGGCAAAACAGAGGTTCATGATATGGTAACGATTATGGATCATATCAAGACAGTGATGGCTCGGTCCGGAGTTGTGATTGAAGGATTTAACGCCGGCGGAGATATTCCGATGGAAAAACTGGAAGCAATGACCGGAAATCCGGCGTATGCACAACAGATGGCAAATGCTTTTGCAGAAAATGACATTCCGCTTACAGAAGAAAATGTCGCTGAAGCAATGAAACAAAGCGATCTTGCTTTAGATATTACGGGATTGTCAGACAGTGTAAAGCAATATATGGTTGAGAATAACAGTGAACTTACCATTGATCAGATTTATATGGCAAAATACAGTGCCCAGTCCGGAACGCAGTCCGGAGCAAAAGGTTCTTATTTTGCAGATGATTTAAACGGATATTTCGGAAAGACGGACAGAGGGGCAGATGTAGAGGCTTTATCTGTTCAAATCGAGAAAGTAATCAAAGAAGCAGGACTTGAAGTCAGCGGACAGACAAAAGCGGAAGCTTCCTGGATTTTAGAAAAAGGAATGCTTCTTACAAGTAATAATTTGGAAAAACTTCACCGGATGAATGAAATGAAGTTCCCGATGTCAAGAGAAGATGCACTTTCACATATAGCACAGGCTCTTCGTGAAGGAAAGCAGGCGAAGGATGCAGATTTATCAAAGGATGGTATTTTCAAACAGGCGCAGGCTATGAAAGAAGCGGTAGAGCATATTTCACAGGAAGCGGTTGCGCAAGTTGTTTCTGAGGGAGAAATATTAAATATCCGCAATTTATCAGGTGCACAAAGATCTATTGATGCAGCTATGCATGTGCGTGTAAGCAGTGCAGGTGCAGAAATTTCCGTAAGTATGGAAGCTTCTTTCGTGCATGCACAAAGAACATTGGAAGAAGTCCGTCTGCAGATGACGGTTTCTGCAAATATTATGCTTCTTAAGAGTGATTATGCGATTGATACAGCCCCTCTTACGGAACTGGTAGAGGAGCTTAAGGCAGCAGAGCAGAAAATGGCGCAGACGCAAGGGCTGTCTCTTCCGAATGCAGAAGATAATGACCTGTTTAAGGATACTATGGCAAAAACAGCAGCAATCCGTCAGATGCCGGCAGCAGTTCTCGGACGCGTTGCGTTTGTTTCCGGGCAGTATACTCTTTCTCATGTATATGAGGAAGGCCGTATTTTAGAGTCAACATATAAGAGAGCCGGTGAAAGTTATGAAGCGCTCATGACAGCGCCGAGAGCAGATCTCGGGGACAGAATTTCCGACGCTTTTTCTAATATTGATGATATTTTGCAAGACCTCGATTTTGAACTGACAGCGGATAACCGTAAAGCAGTCCGGGTTTTGGCATATAATAAGATGGAATTAACAACAGAAAATATTATGGAAGTAAGAGCAGCGGATGCCAAGCTTTCTTTCCTCCTCGATAAAATGACACCATCTGCTACACTTGCCATGATCCGCGAAGGAGTGAATCCGCTTCAGGAAAGTGTGCAGGAACTGACAGATTACTTTATGCAACAGCAAAATGATTTGACGCAGGCAGCAGAGTCTTTTAGCAAATTTTTGTATCAAATGGAGCAGAATGAACAGATGACAGCGGAGGAAAGAGATACTTATATCGGTATTTACCGCTTGATTAAGCAGATAGAAAAAGGAGACGGAAAAGCGATTGGAACAATCGTGGCAAATGGACAGGAGCTTACGTTTGCAAATCTTCTTTCTGCAGTACGTACAGGGCAGAAGAGAGGAATTAATGCTACGGTAGATGATGATTTCGGTCTGTTAGAGAAAACGGAAAACAAAGGAACCCGTATTTCCGACCAGATTAACCGTTATTACGAAACAAAAGCAGCGCAGATGCTGGAGCAGTTAAATCCGTTTGTCATGGCGCAAAATCATGTGACGATGGAGACAACATGGGATGCTCTTATGGAAATGGACGGCGCAGATGAGACATCCTACAGACAGCAGCAGCTTTCCGATTTGAGAAATCAGCTCCAAAGCGGCGCAGATACAGCAGAGTTCTTACTTTCAAACGGTCAGCAGGTAACACCGGATAACCTTGGGGCAGCAGAAAAATTAAATAAAAACCGTGGTGAAATGTTCCGTCAGTTGAAAGAGATTTTTGCAGGTGAGGAGGAAATGCTTGCGGAACTTGAACATGTAAAAGAAAACTTTACAGATATGCAGACGGCACAGGAAAGCTATGAAAAGATGCAGGAAGTTGTCAGTGAGCATCTTGAAGAAAGTATGTATACGGAAGAGAAGGGATATCTTGATATCCGTGCAATTGCAGCTCTTTCTAAACAATTATCTTTGGCCGGAAATCTTGCCAAGGAAGAAAATTATGAGCTTCCGGCAATTATCGACGGACAGATGACAAGTGTGAATGTGCGTTTCCGCAAAGAGGCGCAGGCAGAAGAAAGAAATATGGTTTCTGTTTTTGCAGAACTTTCCGGCGGAGAAAAAATCACAGCAGAACTGAAACTTCGCGGGGAACATGTGTTAGGTTATGTCGGATGTGACAGCAGGGAAAAAGCAGCGCAGCTTGAGGAAAAATGTGCAGATTTTATCCAAAATATCCTATCGGAAACAGGAAAATCAGCCGATATAAATGTTGTATATAGTACAGAAGTCAAAGCATACGAAACTCTCAAAGAGGCAGGGAAGCCGCTTAGAAGTGCAAATGACTTAAACAAAACTGACAAATCAGAAGGGGTACAGGGACGTTTATCTTCTGCAAAGGAGCTTTATCAGACAGCGAAAGCGTTTATCGCTATGCTTGAAGATATGGCATAGAGAAAGAAAGGTGCTTAAATATGAAGATCAATTATAATGTATCCGCTATCATTGCAAACGCAGCACTCAGCGTAAATGAAAAAAAATACAACGTTTCATCTGAGAGATTATCCACAGGTTTTAAAGTAAATCATGCAAAAGAAAATCCATCCGGTATTGCAATTGCAAAACGTATGAATGCGCAGCTTCGCGGTCTTGAGCATGCGAGCCAGAATGCAAGTACGGCAATTTCTGTTGTAAGTACAGCAGAAGGTGCACTTACTGAGATGCAGTCTATGGTTCAGCGTATCAATGAGCTTGCAATTCAGGCAGCAAACGGACCAAAGACGGATGATGACAGAGCAGCCATTCAGGCAGAGGTAAAGGAACTGAAAGATGAGCTTGCCCGCATGATGGAAGATACGGAGTTTAACGGAAGAAAACTTCTTAACGGCGATTGTGATTTAAAGGGTTATTCGGATGTAGACGGTGTTTCTGTCGGATATTATTCAGATGAAGTACCGGTAGCAAAATATTCTTTATCCGTTTCGCAGCCTCTTCCGAGAGATGAAGAAGGAAACATCGACCTTCAGGAAGGAGATGTGACACTTCTCCAGGACGGAAGCGAAACCGCTTTTCCGGCAGATGCAAAGATTACATATGAAGGGGATAAAGTAAAGATAACAGCCGGCGGAGAATTTGAAGTAAACTTCTATATGTCAGATGCTTATGACGGTGCGGGAACAAGCGATATTACTTTAGATTTAACAGGAATGGGTGCAATGCGCGTCCAGATCGGTGCAAACGAAGGACAGGTGCTTGCAATCCGTATTCCGGAAGTATCTTTGAGAACAATGAATATTGAAGATATTGATATTTCTACAGAAGCAGGCGCACAGAAAGCCATTGAGCTTTCAAAACAGGCAAACTCTTTCATTTCTTCTGTCCGTGCAAGAATCGGTGCTTACGAAAACCGTTTGGAGCATACAGGCAGCAGCATTGATATTACAGAAGAAAATATGACAGGTGCTTTCTCAAGACTTATGGATACAGATATGGCAGAGGAAATGACAGAATATACGAACCAGCAGGTTCTTAATCAGGCCGGTATCAGTATTTTGACACAGGCAAACCAGAGACCGTCTGAAATGTTACAGTTGTTACAGTAGTAAAAAAGGGGTATCAGAGTGACAAGCGAAAAGAAACAGGAGTTTACACTCCGTATTTCACAGGCAAATAAAAGCCAGTTGATAGTCATTTTATATGAATTATTTTTCTTCTATGTAGAGGAAGCGCAGGCTTCTTTTGCAGAAGGAAATGTGGCAGACTATGTGAGCGAGCTCGGAAAGGCACATGATTGTCTTAATGAGTTAATCGGATCGTTGAATTTTGAGCAGGAACTTGCACAAAAGTTGCTTCAGTTTTACTTCTATGTCAGTGCGCATATCGGAGCGGCTATCGGAAGCCGTAAGCCTGAGCCGCTGGAAGATCCGGTAAGATTGATGAAACGCCACTATGAAATTTACAAAACAGATGCGGCAAATGATACTTCTGCACCGGTCATGGGACATGCTCAGACCGTTTATGCAGGACTTACTTACGGTAAAACAGATTTGAATGTCAATCGTGAGGACGGAAACGGAAGTCGCGGATTTTTCGCATAAAAGAATATCGAATATTTTAATCAGCCGGGCATACAATGTGGTAGGAGGTGCGTTATGGAAAACTTCTACTTACAGGGCATTATCGCAATCGTGATCGTATGCCTGGTTGTTTTGTGTTTAGGAAATTTACGAAAAAAGAGTGTGTCTTTTGTTAACTTTATTCAGCGGGGAATTATCGGGTTTTTGGCCATCTTAGGAATGAATAAGTTGTTTTCCGTGCTGGGAATTTCTCTTTTTGTCGGGGTTAATTTCTGGACTCTTTTGACATGCGCAATCCTAGGAATTCCGGGGGTTTGCATGCTTTTTTGTATTTGTCTTTTTTGAAATTTTGGTAGTTTTTTACAAAAATTGAAATTTTTTAGAAGGGGGGTTTACTTTTTCAACCCCCTCCTTTATAATCCAATTTACATTCTAAAACAAATCTTTGATTCCAATTTCGGAATCGGTTTCAAACATGTTTAAATTTCATAGGAGTTTTAAAGATGACGCTATTATTTTGTCTTGTGCTTATAGCGGCGTATTTTGACATTCGTTCGTTTCGGATTCCGAACCGGCTTATTGTATCCGGGATTCTTTTAGGAGTTTTGTATCGGGGGTTGTCGCCGGGAGAGCATTTGGTTTTTTATTATCTGCTTAGTATGGCAGGGATGTTTTTTGTACTTATACCGTTTTACAAGTTTCATGCAATCGGCGGAGGGGATGTAAAGCTTTTGAGTGTATGTAGCCTTTTTACAGGGTGGAAGTGCGGGATATCTATTGCAGTTTATGCACTTTTTTTCGGGGGAATCATTTCTATTTTTTATCTGGTGTATCACCACTTTATTTCCAAAGATATCAAGAAACAGCGGCATGTGATTCATTTCAGCATTCCGGTTTTGTTTGCGGTAATTGTTCAAAATATATGGGGAGGTATTTTATGGCAAATGTAGTTGCAGTATGTGACAAAGAGACAGTGTTTGTGCAGATTTTAGCACAGTATCTTTGCAGAAAATATAAGGCAAATTTGGAGGTAGAAGCTTTTGATAATGTTGAAAAGCTGATAAAAACAGCCAAGGAAAAAAAGATTGATCTTTGTCTTCTCGGAGAGGGAATGGCAGACAGTTTTGCTTTACAAACAATTGTGGAATTGTCGCAGCACGTTATATTTCTGGCATGTAAAAGAAAAAAGGATATGGTTTTCAAGTATCAGTCCGTGGAGCATGTAGTCGGTGAATTACTTACTCTTTGTTTGGAAAAAGAGATTTATTTGTTTGAGGAAAAAACTCTTCTGTCCCGGAGAAAGGATGTCAAAATAATTGCATTTTATGCACCGGCGAAGCATTTATTACAAAGCACGATTGCAATGACAATGGGGCAGATGCTTGCAAAAGAGAAAAAGGTTTTGTATTTGAATTTAGAACCAAATTCCGGGTTTGAATATTTGCTACAGAAAAAATATGAACATGATTTAATGGATATTCTTTTCTTTTTAAAAGAAGACCGGGAAAATTTCAGGCAACGTATGGAGAGTATGTTAGAGAGAGTCGGAATGCTGGAATATATACCGCCCGTATTTTGTTATCCGGATATGGAGGAAGTAGAATCACCGCTTTGGCACAAACTGCTTCAGCGAATTGTGGATGAGATGGAATATGAGGTTATTATTTTAGATTTGACGGAACATACAAGAGGACTTTTGTCTTTATTAGAGCTCTGTGATGAAATATATACCTGCCTTCCGGATAACAGTCTTTCTCTTGCGCGTGCAAAACAATATGAAAAAACGCTTCTGCATATGAAAAAAAAGTCTATTTTGGAAAAAACAAAGAAAAGTATTGTTCCGGTGTTTCATGATATTCCGATGACAATTGCAGGAACAACACATGGGGAATTAGTAAAATATATTAAAAAAATCCGGAATATGAAACCGACACAAATGCCCGAGGAGATAAATATATGAAAGATTACGAAATCCTGCGAAATCAGATCAAAACAAATCTTTTGGAGAGGCTGGAATATTGTGAAGATATGGAAGATGAACAGGTTTTTGAGATGATTATGGAAGAAATTATTGCTATGTCCAAAAATCTTTATATTCCGCTTAGAATCAAGGAAAAACTGTGTAAAGAAGTGTATTATGCCGTGAGAAAATACGATATTTTGCAGGAATTAATGGAAGATTCTGCGATTACGGAAATTATGGTGAACGGCCCGGAGTGCATTTTTATAGAGAGAGACGGCGCGATACAAAGATGCAAGAATAAATTCTCTTCCGAAGAGAAATTGGAGGATATTATTCAGCAGATTGTGGCCGGATCAAACAGGGTTGTAAATGAGAGTTCACCGATTGTTGATGCGAGATTAGAAAACGGAAGCCGCGTAAATGTGGTGTTACCGCCGGTTGCTCTCAATGGTCCGATTTTGACAATCCGGCGATTTCCGGAAAAACCTATCGGAATAAGTGAGCTTATGAAGTTTGGGTCTTTGACAAAAGAAGTTTCAGATTTTCTCGAAAAGCTGGTGATTTCCGGGTACAACATTTTTATCAGTGGAGGAACGGGAAGCGGAAAGACAACTTTACTAAATGCACTTTCCGGCTTTATTCCGAAAAATGAACGCATTATTACGATAGAAGACAGTGCAGAGTTACAAATACAGGGAGTTGATAACCTGGTACGGTTGGAGACAAGAAATGCAAATATAGAAGATTGCCGTCCGATTACCATCAGAGATTTGATAAAAACATCCTTACGTATGAGGCCGGACCGTATTATTGTCGGAGAAGTCCGGTCTGAGGAAGCTATGGACATGATTCAGGCACTGAATACAGGACATGACGGATCTTTGAGTACAGGACATGCAAACAGTGCAAAAGATATGCTTTACAGGTTAGAGACAATGATGCTGATGGCAGTAGAAATCCCTCTTTCCGCCGTCCGTAGACAGATTGCAAGCGGAATCGATATCATTATGCACCTGGGCCGTTTACGGGATAAAAGCCGGAAAGTACTGGAAATCGTTGAAGTGACAGGATTTGAGAATGGTGAAATTTTGACAAGTCAGCTCTATCGGTTTGAAGAAAAAGGAGAAGATGAAAACGGAAAGATCGTAGGGTTTTTGGAAAAGAAAAGAGAGCTGCTGTTTACGGAGAAACTTCGGAATGCGGGATATGAAACGGAGGGAGAGTCGTAATGGATTATAGGGTATACCACTTGTCTGTCTATGAAATTTTAAGATATGGAATAAGTTATATGCTGCTGTTTTTGGTTATCGGGAAATTATTTTATGATTCGTGGCTTGTTTCCTTATTCGGAATTCCGGTGTTACCGTTGCTGCTTCATCAAAAAGAAAAGAAATTGGCAAAAATACGAAGGGAAAAATTAGCTTTGGAATTTAAAGATTTTATATTAGCATTCAGTGCTTCTTTGAAGGCCGGATATTCTGCAGAAAATGCGATTGTACAAGCCGGGAAAGATTTAGAGCATATGTACGGAAAAGAAACAGCCATGATTTTGGAATGTCATAGAATAGAAAAACAACTTTTAAATAATCAATTACCGGAAGTACTGTTATCGGAATTTGCACAAAGATCAGGACAAGATGAAATAAAAGATTTTTCTGCAATTTTTATGATAGCGAAACGGAGTGGCGGAAATTTGAATGCCATTATCCGAAATACTGCAGATGTCATCAGTGAAAAAATAGAGGTAAAAAGAGAGATAGAATTATTATTTGCAGCAAAAAGGATGGAGCAAAACATTATGAATGTCGTACCGGTTGCGATTATCGGATATGTGAGAGTGACCACTCCGGAATATTTTGATGCCGTATATCACAATTTATTCGGAATCATTGTTATGACTGTATGTCTTTCGGTTTATATAGGTGCCTATTTTCTTTCGGTAAAAATTATGGATATCGAGGTGTAAAGATGCAGTGGAAATTTTTTGACCGGATAGCTAAGCAGATAGTTTCGTGTTCTGTTATGACGAAGTTTTTATCGGAAAAAGTAAAAAAGGAATTGAGACTGCTCTATCCGACAAAGGAGACAGAACAAATATGTCGTGATTATTATCAGGAAAAGATAAGTCTTCTGCTGAAAATATGGTTTGCGGGAATTGGGGCTATTTTACTTATGCTGTTTGTGCAAAGGTCGGAATCGTTAATAGAGGAAGGTAATATTGTAAAAAGAAATATTGGCGTAGAAGAAGAAAAACCGGTTGTATTACAGGTTTTTGATGAGAACAATCGTAGGACGGAAATAACCTATCATGTTGCACCGCGGACTTTTACACAAGAAGAAATAAAAAAACAGACGGAAAAGTTTTTGGAAGAGTATGAAAGTTTAATTCTCGGTGAAAATGAAAGTTTGCAGAAAGTACATAGTAATCTTCATTTGCAAAGTAATTACGATACGTATCCCATGGAATTTATTTGGGATAGTTCAGATTACAGATTGCTGGGAGATGATGGGGAAGTTATGAATGAAAATCTTACAAAAGAGGAGGTTGTGCAATTATCTGTAGAAATTATATATGGAGAGGAAACATATGTGCATGTTTTTAATGTTCTGGTTATACCGCCTTACCTTTCTGATGCTGAGAAATGGCAGAAGGAAATTTTACAAGCACTTTCCGACGAAGATGAATTGCAAAAGTATGAGAAAACCTTAACTTTACCGGATGAAATAGAAGGAAAAAATGTACGTTTTGAGGAAAAAAAAGATAATTCAGTGATATTGCTTTTCGTGTTTTTATTTTTAGTAAGCTTTATTTTATATTTTGCAAAAGATAAGGATTTGGAGAAGGAATTGGAGCTTCGAAAAAAGAGAATGAGTATGAAATATCCGGAATTTGTAAGTAAATTTCAGTTATTACTCGGTACCGGAATGACGGTGAAAAATATTTTTATCCGGTTAAGTGAGGATGCTTCATTGGGAAAAGAATTGATGGAAGAGACCGAGCTTTTAAATCGGGATATGAAAAACGGAATATCTGTCAGAGAGGCACTGGACCGTTTCGGAAGGCGGACTGCGAATCCGCTTTATATAAAGTTTTCTGCTTTATTGATTCAAAATCTGAAAAAGGGAACAGATGACTTGACGGAGCAATTGTCAAAAGAATCGAGGGAAGCGTTTCTTCTTCGAAAAACAAACGCGCGCCGACTTGGGGAAGAAGCCGGAACAAAACTTTTAGGACCGATGATACTGATGCTTGGTGTTGTAATGGCAGTACTTATGATACCTGCATTTTTATCATTTCAATTTTAGGGAAAGGAGGCTTCATATGAGTATTTTCAGAGAAATATGGATGGATGAAGAAGGAATCGGAACCGTGGAAATTATTTTGATTCTGGTTGTGCTGATTGGATTAGTTCTTATTTTCAAAAAACAATTAACGGCTTTAATGAATGATATTTTCAGGACGATTACTTCGGAAACAAAAAAGGTATAGGAAGTGGGAGGTTGTATGAAAAAGGGTTCTATTACGATTTATATGAGTATGATTTTAGCGGTTTTACTTTCTCTTTTTATGGTGGTAATAGAAGGAGCCAGAAGCAGGGCAATCAGTCTGCGCGCAGATTGTGCGTTTGATTTATCGGTATATTCTGTATTTGCAGAATATAACAGACAACTTTATAAGGAGTATGGGCTCTTTTTTATCGACACCTCATATGGAGAAACTACGGCGTCACCGGAACGAGTGAAGAGACATCTGGCTTATTACATGAAAGAAAATTTGGACGAAGATACCGGGGGATGGAGATTATTTAATTACACAAAATGTTTTCCGGAGCAGACGGAAATTACAGGCTGCAGGTATGCAACAGACGGGAAAGGACAGGTTTTTGAGAAGCAGGCGATAGAATATGTGAAACATAAATATGGTATTTCCTATATGGAACGAATAAAAAAGGAATTGGAACAGGCAAAAGAACAAAATATTTTTCATCGAGATTTTTCAGCAGAAAGAGAAGCAAATCATCGGGAAATAGAAAAAGCAGAGAGAGAAGGTGTTGAAACAGGAGAGCTTGATGAAAACGGTGAACCGATACGAAAGCCGGTAGATGTTGATAATCCGGCAGATACTATGAATCAGACCAGAGCAAAAGGAATTCTTGTTTTTGTGACGGACAGTGAGGATGAAATTTCTGTTCAAAGTGTTGATTTAAAGGACACGGTATCTTATGAAAAACCGAAAACAAAAGGATACGGTGAATGTGAAAAAGCAGATGTATCTTCCGTAGAGAGATTATGGTTTGATGCGTTTGTTTTGGATAAATGCGGAACCTATATATCACCGAAGAAAAACGGTCAATTACAATACCAGGCAGAATATGTTCTTGCCGGAAAAGAATGTGATATGGATAATCTGAAAGTTGTTGTACAAAGGCTTTTAATGTTCCGGGAAGTCAGCAATTGTATTTATCTTTTTTCTGATGCAGCTAAAGTAGGTGAAGCAACTGCATTGGCAACAAGTATTTGCAGTGCAGCGGGAGCAATGGCATTGATGGAACCGGTAAAATGGACTCTTTTGTTTGCATGGGCATATGCAGAAGCCATTTATGATGTAAAACAACTTCTTGCCGGAGGAAGCGTTCCGGTGATAAAAACGGCAAAAACATGGTATTACAGTCTTTCGGGAATGCTTGGGGCGGAAGCGGAAAAAGTAAGTAAAGAGACGGCAGTTTCTGTAAAGGAGGGGCTGTCTTACGAGGAGTATTTGCGTTTGTTTCTTGCGACAGAAAACAGAGAGAAAAAGGTATATCGGATGATGGATATAGCACAGATGGATGTCAGAAAAAATTCCGGATTTCAAGAGTTTCATTTGAGTAATTGTGTAGATTTGCTTGTAATGGAGGCTGTTGTAGGAAGTAAATATGGTTATTACAAAGAATTAAAGAGGCAATACAGTTATACATAGAAAAGAGGTGAGAGGAGATGTTCTCCCAAAAAAAATTAAGAAAGAACGGAGGTATTTTTCGGCCAATCGGAGTAACAGAGTTTTATAAAAAGTTCCGGACAAAATTTTTTTCCCTCAGAAAGTTGATATGTTTTAGAATGTGCATAACTTGGGAGGGCATCGCCTGTCCCCTTTTTTCTAAGAAAGGAAGTATGACGGTAGAAGCAGCCCTTATCTTACCGCTCTTCCTTCTTGCTTCCCTGACGATGTTGTCTTTTATTGATTTGATGAAAATGACCATAGAACAGCAAATGCGGCAGCAGGAATTTTTGCGCCAGGGAGCCGTGTATGCAAACCTCCTAGGGACGACAACGCAAGGAAGAGAAGGGGACTATATAAAAATTGATTATGTTCAGGCAATAAAATTACCGGTTGGTGGATTCGGATACGAAAAGGTCATGGTGCGATATAAGGGACTTATACATATTTTTAACGGATATGACGACAGTCGAGGAGACTGTGTCGGGGAACAACAAGAGTATGTATATGTGACGAAAAGAGGAGAAGTTTATCATAAAAAAAGATCTTGCGCTGCTTTGAATGTGGATATTAAAAAGATATCCGGGCAACAAGTAAAAAAAGAGAGGAATATAGACAGAAAGATATATAGGGCATGTGAACACTGTATGCAGGGATATAAGGAGCAGGAACTTAGGGGAAAAACTTTGTTTGTTACAGATTATGGCGTAAAATATCATATTCTTATAAATTGTCCGGATTTAACGCGCAATATAAAAGTAATAAAAATAGAAGAAACAGGTGGTAAAAGAGCATGCAAATTATGCGGATAAGGAGGATAAAAAGTGTGGAAAGATATTTTTGTGTGGATATTTCTTTTATTTCATACGATTACGGATTTAAAAAGCCGAAAAATTAATATTGTTGTTTGTTTGATATTTGCAAGTGTGGGATTGATATTATTTGCGTTTGGCAGTGAAAAAGATTGGCTTTCTATGTTTGGCGGGATTCTGACAGGATGCTATCTTCTGTTTTTTTCTTTTATTACAAAAGAAGCAGTCGGTTTCGGAGACGGATGCGTAGTAATGGCTCTCGGAATTTGGCTTGGAGGAGGAAAGACTCTGCTTATTCTTATGGGAGGGTTTGTTTTAACAGCATTATTTGGGGTAGTGAGAGTATGCATGAAGAAGGCAACAGGAAAGAGTGAACTGGCATTTATCCCCTTTTTTACACTTTCTTACAGTACCTTTTATATAGGAGGATTATTGTGAGGAAAAAAGGAAGTTTTACAATAGAGGCGGCGCTTTTAATGCCTTTTTTGCTCTTTGTTATATTGACTCTAATGCAGATCAGTTTCTTTTTGTATAACAGGGAGGCGGTAACGGTGATTGCATCGCAGGCAGCTCTGAAAGGTGTGCAAATGGAAAAAGAAGGAAAGAATCTTATTTATGAAGAATTACAAGCTTTTGTGAAAAAGGAAACCGGTGAAAAACTTATATTTACAGATAAAGTAACATGGGATATTTCAATATCTCTTACGAAAGTAAAAGTAAAAATTTTTATATCGCAAAATACATTATTTAAAAAATTGAGTTTTGAGACAAAAAAAGAAATGAGTCGGATGAATCCGGCTTCTTTGCTATGGGAGGCGGAACGATGGCAGAATATAAAATAGAGACAGAGAAAAACTATATGATTTTGGAGGCTCAGAAATCAGAGCAGTTCTTCTCGGCTCAAATGCTGTTTGAGAACAAAGTTCCCGGTATTATTTCTATTGAGAGTCGTTGTTTTAACGGTGAAAATAAATATTTCTATGATATTACGGGAAAGCACTCCTTAAATGAATCTATAAAAAAGCAGTTGTTAGGAGAACGGGAAATTCGGAAATTATTACAAAGTTTATATAGTGTAGTGATAGAACTACATAATTATTTTTTAAATCCGGGCGGTTTATTGATGGATGCGGAGTACATATTCAGAGATGAAAAGGACTTCTTTTTTTGTTACTATCCGCTGCAAGAAAATGTTTTGACAGAAGAAAAGTTGAAAATACTAGCAGAGCAATTATTAGAATTATCGGACAATGAAGATGAGGATACGATAGAATTGATTTATAGTTTTTATAAGACAGTGATGGAATCAGAGAAAGGTATTGTACGGATTTTAGAAGAAGTATTAATACAGGAACAGGAAATAGAGGAAGATATTATACCGATAATAGAGATGGAAGAAGTGATTCCGGACAAGGTAACTGAAAATAAATTTTATAAAGATATAAGTACCGTAATATGTTTTTCTGTTTCATTTTTAGTTAGCCTGTGCTACCTATTAATACATATATTTCCGCATGCACCGAAAGAATTGATAGATATAATAATGTGCGTGTTTGCATTCATAAGTCTCCCCGGAATTGCCTTGGGCTTTGTTGACATCGGAAGAAAGAAATGATACCCTTTTTTATAAAGAAAAGGGTGTATTATGAAGTTAAAAATAGAGAAATATTTGGAGCATAGCGGTTTTCAAAAATTGCCGATCGATGTTCCGCAGTTAAGTGTATATTTTACAATTGAAAAGAGTTATTTTAATGTTATTGTTTTAGTAGTCCCGACGCAAGAGCCGGTAGAGATGAGAAAGATGCTGGATGAATTTCTTGAGAGCGCCGAGTGGAAGGCTCCAAACGGTGAAAGTATTGATATTCATGCGCTTTCCGTGATTTTTTCATCTGATGTGTCGGCGGCAAAAGAAATCGGAAAAAATCAAAGTTTTTGTTGGTACGTGGATACACAGACAGGTTGTCTTGTAATAGATGAGGGAAAATGTGAAGATTTTTACGGAATGAAATCGGTTTTTGAAAAAGTTTTGGCAGAACCGATGATTACGGAACCGGAAGTTACTTGTGAAGAGTCGGAAAAGAAATTTACTCCTTATGTAAATATAGGGTTACTTGTTGCTAACTTTTTAATGTTTATTTTATGTGTATTTAATCCGGACTTTTTCTACGGAAAAGGTTCCTTCGATCTTGTTTACATGATCAATGAAAATCAGTGGTATCGATTTATAACATGCATGTTTTTACATGGAGACGTTTATCATTTGTCGAGTAATATGATTTATCTGTATACGCTCGGTGATATGGTAGAAAAAGATTTGGGACATATAAAATATTTCTTGCTTTATATGCTGAGCGGAATTGCAGGCGGCGCAGCTTCCATGGCTTTTTCCATATGGACCAAAGATTTTACGCCGGCGGTCGGTGCCAGCGGTGCGATTTTCGGTATTACAGGAGCTTTGCTTTGGATTATTATCCGAAACAAAGGCGGAGATAAAAAATTGACAGTACTGAAAATGATTTTTTTAATTGTCTATTCGTTGTATAATGGTTTTGTCAGTACGAATATTGACAATGCAGCACATGTCGGAGGTTTGATTGGAGGATTTGTGCTTGCTATCATCTTATATCGTAAAAAGAGTAAAGAAAGAGGAAAGATGGAATGAAGGTAAATATTTATTACGGAGGCCGTGGTCTTGTAGACGATCCTACAATCTTTGTCATCGACAAGATGCAAGCTGTGCTTGAAGAACTGAATGTCACAGTAGAGAGATTTAATCTTTATGAGATTAAAAATGCGTTGACAACGCTTCCGCAGACATTAAAATCTGTAGATGGTGTTATTCTTGCGACGACGGTGGAATGGTATGGAATCGGTGGGTTTATGCAGACGTTTCTGGATGCCATTTGGTTGTATGGGGATAAAGAGCAGATTAAAAAGTTATATATGATGCCTGTCGTTATGAGCACAACTCTCGGGGAGAAAGAAGCCATGGTAAATCTTTCTTTGGCGTGGGAAATTCTCGGCGGTCCATGGTGCAACGGTGTTTGCGGATACATCAAAGATACGGCAATTTTAGAGAATAACAAGGATTATCAGCATCATATTGAGAAAAAGGCAGAGAATTTCTATCGTTCCATCCATCAGAAGCTGAAAAATCTTCCGGCAAGTAATCCGGAAGCATATCATGCGATTGCAGTTCATAAAGCGATGGATTTGACACCGCAAGAGACAGAACAGCTTTCCCAGTATGCTTCGGATGAGGTGTATGTACAGAAACAGAAGGAAGATATCCAGGAGCTGGCAACTTATTTTAAAGGTATGCTCAGCAGTTCACATGAAAAAGAAACAAGCGGATATCAGTATCAATTCGAAAGAAAGTTTCGTCCACAGCCCGGTTGTAAAACAGTTTATTGCATTAAACTGGAAGGGAAATCCGATATACTGCAACTGCAGGTAGATCAGAACAGTCTTGTGTGTGCACCGGAAGAGACAAAAAGAACAGATATCGAGATGACAATGACAGAAGAAGTATTGAAGGAAATTGTTGAGGGCCGGGAGACTTTCCAAAAGGCGTTTATGACCGGAGATATGAAAATGAAGGGTGACTTTACAAAATTCCGGCTTCTTGATGAGTTGTTCCCGTTTGAAGAATAGAAAATGTAAATAAGGAGATAAACATGAAAAAAGATGATTGTATTTTTTGTAAGATAGCAAACGGAGATATTCCGTCAAAAACATTATATGAAGATGAAGATTTCAGAGTCATTCTTGATTTAGGTCCGGCGACAAAAGGACATGCACTTATTTTGCCGAAAGAGCATTTTGCAAATCTTTATGAATTACCGGACGAAACAGCTGCTAAAGTTATGAAGCTTGCAAAAAAGATGGCCGCGCAGATGACAGAAAAGCTCGGATGTGACGGATTTAATCTCGTTCAGAATAATGGTGAAGTTGCAGGACAGACCGTTTTCCATTTCCATCTTCATTTGATTCCGCGTTATAAAAACGACGGGCAGAAGATTGGTTGGATTCCGGGAAGTCCGTCGCAGGAAGAGTTGGAAGAGATTAAAAATACGATTGTATAATACAAAGGGAGACAAAGGAGAACTATTATGCAGGAATCAGGACAAAATTATTTAGAGACCATTTATTTATTGCAGAGAGAAAACGGACAGGTTCGTTCGATTGATGTAGCAAAAGCGTTATCTTTCTCTAAACCGAGTGTAAGCCGTGCGATGGGAAAATTAAAAGAAGCCGGCTATCTTGAAATACAGGACGGTGGTAAGTTGGTGCTTACCAAAGAGGGAAACAAAAAAGCAAAAAATCTTGTTGACCGTCAGGAAACAATAACACAGTTTTTGATGATGACAGCAGATGTTGATGTGGAAGTAGCAGAAGAAGATGCAAAGAAAATGATGCATTTCTTAAGCGATAAGACATTTAAAGGCATTAAAAGTTTTATCAAACAGGTAGAAGAATTAAATTAGGAATTGCAGAAATAAAAGGACCTTCCCTCAGAATATAGGGGAAGGTCCTTTTGGGGTTTATGTGAAGGGTTACTTGTAAGCAACTTTATGTATAGCTTTGCCTGCGCGATAGACGGAGAGGTTAAAACGGCGGAAGTTCTGATTTTCATATAAATCAAGACATTCTTGGATATAGGCGGTTTGATTTCCTTCTACATATTGTAAAATTTCTTTTTCTATAAGAATCGGAGCTGCATCCGGACTCAGATTGTAGTAGTAATATAAATCAGATGTATTTGCCTGTATATTGTAGGCTGCGATGTAAGTGTCCGGTCTTGATAGCGAAAAACCGATGTAGCATACGCTAACCACAACAAGCATGTAAGTAAACAACTTAAACGACGGTCTGAAAATCGAGATAACCACACCCGTCAAGCATAAGAATAATACAAGCAATGCCAAAAGAACAAATACGCGAAGGAATGTCAAATGATACTCCCCTATGTACATAAGCATACGGAGTGTGCTGGATGCAATCATAATATAAGTACACCCGCAGATGACCGTTAAAATGCTTTTCAGTATTTTATTATCGCGATAATGCGACATACAAAACAGAACAAGAATTAAGTTAATAATACACACAAACAAAAGCTGGAAAAATCCTTCGCGTGCGTACTGTGCGTAGGTGTAATTGTTCGGTAGTTTCATATTTCCGATAAACAGGTAGAGAATCTGAATAACAGAAAAACATAAATAAACGAGAGTTAATATACTTGTAAATGTAATTGCGATAATGGGTTCCATTGTCTTTTTTTCTTTTATATCCGGATTCATATGTTTTCCGCAAAGTTCTACTAAGATACCGTGAGAAAAGATGATACCGGCAAAGCAGGTAAACAGGATTCCGATCAGAGTGCTTAAATCAAAATCTTCAAAAATATGTGAAAACATAGAATCTGCAAGGTCATAAAACACAACATCTGCCGTCAATAAAAGCGGACAAATGACAAGCAGAAGAGGTACAGATATCAGCAGTCCGAGAAGTACGTAAACAACTTTTGAATTTTTCAGTGCCTTATTCTTTTTATAGTAAAGGCCTAAACTTTTAAAAGGTTGATCGAAACGTGTAAAGCTGCTGAATATCGTCTGTAAAAGTGCGCCGCTGTATTTGGAAAAATCCCAATTTTGTGTATTATAAAAATGGTTAATAAGAAAACAAAATAAGAGAAGTATAATGCCTACATAGTTTAAAAAGATTAAAATTCCGCTGGAGGTCAGCATATTGGACACACCGAGTAAGCAGATACTGATGATATAAAAATTACGCATTTTAAAAGATGTAATTCCCAGCTTGCGGAAGGCGAAGAGGAAATATCCGATAGTTGCAATACAAAGCAAAAGCGATGTGTAAGAATAAAAGTTTTTATATATGCAAAAGCAAAAGAAAACCGCATATAAAAAACTTGTGAGCCCGAATACAGGGAAGTTTTCCACAATATTGCGGATCGTTTCGTTTTCATAATTATCTTGTCCGGAATTAGTGGGTGTAACATTCATAGTTTCTTCGTTCATAAGAAAATCCTCCTTTTGCTACTATACGGAGGGTAGGATGGAAAATTGTGGTTGCCGGGAGTTAATTTTTCGCAACGGTATCGTGCTTGCATTTTATATGGAAGTTTTTTATACTTTTTAATAATAGATAAAAAGATGAAAGGGGAAGTTTTTTGTGAAAAATAAAACCAACGTGTGGGATTTAATATCTGCAATTTTCTTTGGAATTGCAGCCGGGTTTGTAATTTTAGGAGCTTTCTTTTATTTTATTATTCACTTTATCGATGATACATTTGCCGTAATTTACGGAAGTGTTTTTGCCGGTATCGGAGTAGTTTTCGGATTGTTTGCCCTGGGAATTTATCTTGTCCGCAAATCGCAAAAAGATAATATGAAAAGTCTCATAGACTCGGGAAGTTATATAATGGCCGATATTATTGATATTGATATCAATCCGACCCAGTCAGTGCAGATGGGAACCATGAAAATGCATCCTTATTTTATTGCCTGTCGTTATGTGGACGGAAACGGAAAGGACTATTTCTTTAAAAGTAAAAGCCTTTACTACAATCCATCAGGGTTGCTTAAGAGTAACCAATTAAAGGTGTATGTAGACCTCGATAAGCCGAATAAGTATTTTGTAGATACAGATTCTATTCTTCCGGGTAATGCGGTTTTACATAAATGGAGATTCACGACAAAAGGAAATGAGAGACTGATGGAAACCGGTCAATATGTGCAGGCGACAACGTGTGGTGTAGAACATCACGGAAGAATCCGTGTCAGCGGAATATGTCTGCCTCATTTTGTGGAGATGTCGCCGGAGCTTGCGGAAAAATTCAACATGGGTGTGGATGACAAAGGCCGAGGACATATCGGTTATACGATTCTTTGCCGTTATGATGAGCCAAACGGAACGCCTCATATCTTTGCATCTAAGATGTTATTCGGAGAGGTGGAATCCGATTATTTGGATATGCCTGTAAAGGTGTATTACAGTGGACAAGGATATAAGAATTATCATGTGGATATCAGAGATTTGGGGATTTATGAATAAAATAAAGTTACAGGGTATGTGGGATCGGCGAGAGCAGGTCCCTTTTTTACCGGTAATAATGCATAAAGATTTTTTCTAGGGTTTTTCTTATGAATGTGGTATGATAGATAAAAATGGAAAAATGGGGTCATTTTATGGAATATATTCGCAACTTCTATGAACCGGACTTAAAAAGGGTCATGAAAATCTGGTATGAGGGCAACTTGGAAGCACATGATTTCATCGATGTTTCTTATTGGGACAGAAATTTTGGATTTGTGTCAAGATTTTTGCCGCGCTCAGAAGTATATGTATATGAGATTGACGGTTATGTGGCAGGTTTCATCGGTGTGGAAGATGGTTATATCCAAGGGCTTTTCGTGGAGAAAGATTATCGCGGCCAAGGCATCGGAACAAAACTTTTGCGTTATGTGTCAGAAATATATGAAAAGATGGAACTTCATGTATTCGAGAATAATTACGGTGCAGTTTGTTTCTATGAAAACAAGCACTTTATGCGGATTGAAGAAGAAATAAACGAGGATGTCGGTGAAGTGGAATATCGTATGGTTTATCTCCGCCCGAAGAAAGAAGATGAATAACCGTCAGGAAGGAAGAGTATACAATGAAAAAAGGTATTATTTTTGATCTGGACGGAACTTTGTGGGACAGTGCACAGGCGGTTGTTGATTCGTGGAATGTGATAATTGATTCGTTGCCGGATTTTCACAAAAAAATTACAGTAGCGGACATGGAATCACTCATGGGAAAAACAATGGATGACATTGCTTTTGCATACTTTGATTCTGTAAATAGGGAGAGAGCACTGGAGATTTTACAGGCTTGTATGGACTATGAAAATGAGTACTTAGAAAAGGTCGGAGGAATTTTATATCCGCATCTGGAGGAAGTGCTGGAAGATTTATCAAAAGATTATTTTTTGGCGATTGTGAGCAATTGTCAGAGCGGTTATATCGAAGCATTTTTAAAATACCATAAATTAGAGAAGTATTTTGATGATATCGAATGTTTTGGAAATACCAAGCAGGAAAAAGATGCCAATATCCGCATAGTTGCAGAGAGAAATCATTTGGAAAAAGCGGTTTATGTAGGAGATGTTTTAGGTGATTACCTTTCGACAACCAAAGCAGGATTTCCGTTTATCTGGGCTGCGTACGGATTCGGTGATGTTCCGCAGGCAGAATATAAAGTTGATGCTTTGACGCAACTGCGCAAAGTGATAGAAGAGAGTGAAATTATTTGAAATACAGTATCAGGGAATACTTAGAAAAACAAATACTTATTACCGACGGAGCTTTCGGAACATATTTTTCGATGATATGTCCGGGAGGGATGTTTCCGGAGAGAGCCAATATCGAAGCTCCGGAGCTGGTAAAGCAGGTGCATAAAGCGTATTTGGATGCAGGAGCAAAACTGATTCGTACAAATACATTTGCATCGAACCAAAAAGCACTTTCGGCAGATATGCAGACCGTACTTGAGAATGCTAAGCGGGGATTTCTTTTAGCAAAAGAAGTTGTTGGAGACAGAGCGTATATTGCGGGAGATATCGGACCGATTCCGCTGGGTGCATATGAGGATGAGACGCAGGTAAAAGAAGAATATCTGGCACTTGCAAGACAATTTGTGTCGCTCGGAGCCGATGCGGTTGTGTTTGAGACGTTCAGTGATACGGCGCAGATTTTTGAAGTGGCCAAGGAACTTCGCAAGGAAAGTGATATCTTTATATGGCTGCAGTTTTCTGTGAATCAGTTAGGCTACAGTAACGCCGGTATCAGTGCAAAAACTTTATTGGAAGAGGCACTTGGCTGTGAATATATCGATGCAACAGGACTGAATTGCGGTGTCGGACCGGGGCATATGACACAGATTTTGAGTAAGCTGGAGATAACCGGAAAGAAACCGGTTTCTGCGCTTCCGAACGCAAGCTATCCGAAGATTATGCAGGATAGAATTGTGTTTATGGAAAATATGGATTATTTTTCAGAAAAGCTTGCGGATTTAAAGAGTATGGGAATTTCTATTCTCGGTGGGTGTTGCGGAACAAATCCGGATTATATAAAAAGAGCAGTCTGTGTTTTGGACAAAACGGCTGATGTGGGTAGGCAAAAAGTTGTTAAAATACAGAAAACAGAGAAAAAGCTTTCAAAACCGGAGGCGGAAAGCCGGGAAAAATGGTTTGAAAAAGACAAGAAATTAATTGCTGTAGAATTGTCGCCTCCTCCGATGGCGCAGGATGAAAAATTGATGGAAGCAGCTCATCTTTTGCAGAAATTCGACGTGGATGTTGTGACTTTTCCGGATTCACCGTCCGGAAGAACAAGAGCGGATTCTATTTTAACTGCCGCCAAAATCAAGTCTGAGACAGGGCTTTGTGTGATGCCACATATTTGCTGCCGTGATAAAAACGCAATCGGAATCCGGTCGCAGTTACTCGGAGCTTACCTCAGTGATATCCGGAATTTCCTGATTATCACAGGAGATCCGGTTCCGACGATGGTAAGGTCACAGATTAAAGGCGTATTTAATTTTGATTCGGTCGGCTTGATGAAGCTTGTCAAAGATATGAATAAAGAAATGTTTGAAGACGAAGGGTTATCCTATGGAGGGGCCATCAATCAAAACCGTCTTAATTTAGATGTGGAAATCGGCCGTGTGAAGAAGAAAATGGAACAGGGAGCAGAATTTTTCCTGACACAGCCTATTTTTACGGTGGAAGAAGCAGACAAACTTCGGCGAATCAAGAAGGAAACGGGAGCACGTATTTTGTGCGGCATTATGCCTCTTGTCAGTTATAAAAATGCCTGCTTTATCAAAAATGAGATGGCGGGAATGCAGGTGACGGAGGAAGTTACTCTTCGCTACCGCGATGCGAAGACGAGGGAAGAGGGAGAAGCAGTCGGGATTTCTCTTGCACGGGAAATCATGGATGTGACAAAAGATTTTGCAGACGGCTATTATTATTCAATACCGTTTAACAGAGTATATATGTTAGAAAAAATACTTCAAAACTGATAGGAGAACCTATGGGTAACAGTAATAAGAGCGGATTTGTCCGACAAGCCGGTATTTTGGCTATGGCCGGAATCATTGTCCGCATTATCGGAATTTTATATCGGTCTCCGCTTACGGGAATTATCGGAGATGAGGGTAATGGGTATTACAGCAGTGCTTATAATATTTACACCATTATTCTTTTGATTTCTTCTTACAGTATTCCTTCTGCGATCTCTAAAGTAATTGCGCAGAGACTTGCACTTCGGGAGTACAGAAATGCGCACCGGATTTTCCACTGTGCGATAATTTACGTTATTGTAGTCGGCGGAATTGCGAGTTTGTTTACATTTTTCGGAGCAGGATTGTTAGTTGAGGATAATTCTACGGTTGTTCTTAAGGTGTTTGCACCGACAATTTTCTTGTCAGGGCTTTTAGGTGTTCTTCGCGGATATTTCCAGGCCCATCAGACGATGGTACAAACGTCTTTGTCGCAGATTATTGAGCAGATTTTAAATGCGATAGTGAGTCTTTTGGCAGCGCATTTGCTGATACAGACAGTAATTGCAGAGAGTGAAACGACGCAGGCAATTTACGGTGCCATCGGTAGTGCACTCGGAACGGGAAGCGGTGTTTTGATTGCCCTTTTGTTTATGTGGGCGGTATACGGATTAAACCGAAAACTGATTCTTAATCGTGTGAGAAAAGACAAGAAGCATGATGAACTTTCCTACAGTCAGATTTTCGGAATTATTTTCGGAATGGTAACACCTTTTATTTTGAGTACTTTTATTTATAATTTTTCAACGTCTTTGAATCAGACGATTTATACGAAGGTTATGAAATATGTGATGCAGCTTTCGGAGGCGGAAATAGCAGTTAATTACGGTGTATTTGCCGGAAAAGCGGTTGTAATTTCCAATATTCCGATTGCAATTGCGTCTTCTATGTCGGCGGCGATGATACCGACAATTTCAAGTTCTTATGCGCAGGGAGACAGGGAGAGAACACATCATCAGGTGCATGTAGCGGTACAGACAACCATGCTGATTTCTATACCTTGTGCATTTGGTATGTTTGCACTTGCACAACCGATTACGCAGCTTTTATTCCCGCAAAAAGAATCGCTTCTTCTGGCAGCAGCACTTTTGCGCGCAATCAGTATTTCGATTATTTTTTATGCATTGTCAACGTTGACAAATGCTGTTTTACAGGGAATCGGCAAAGTGAATGCACCGGTGGTTAATGCGGCGGCGGCGCTGATGATACAGACGATAGTTCTTGTGCTTTTGCTTGCTTATACAGATCTTTCGCTTTATGCGTTGGCGGTTGCAATGGTAGTATATTCGTTCCTGATGTGCCTTTTAAATAACATTGCGGTAAGAAAGTCTCTCGGATATCGCCAGGAAATGATAAAAACGTTCTTAAAACCGGCATTATCGGCCTTGGTAATGGGGGTGGCAGCTTACTATGTTTATAAAGTGATTTACCTGCTGGTTCCGGTAAATCTTGTGGCACTTTTGCCTTCGATTTTTGTGGCAGTCATCATATATTTTACATTGGTTATGAAGACAGGAGCCCTTTCGGAAGAGGAACTTGCACACATTCCGAAGGGACATTTGATTGTGCGTATGGCAAAAAAATTACATTTGCTTTAGAGAGAATGGTATATGGAAAAAGAAAAAATAAAAAATAGGCTTACAAAATTAAAACAGGCGATGCAAAAAAATGGCATCGCCGTATATATTATTCCGATGAATGATAATCACGGATCGGAGTATATCGGTGATTATTTTAAACTCATAAAATATTATTCCGGTTTTACGGGTTCTGCGGGAACGCTTGTTGTCACGGAAAAAGAGGTTTATTTATGGACCGACGGAAGATATTTTTTACAGGCAGAAAAGCAGCTGCAGGGAACGGATATTATTCTTCAAAAAATGGGAGAGAAGGATGTCCCGACGGTTGCGGAATTTGTTTGTGCCGGCTTTAAAGAGAGCAAAGTCGGTTTTGACGGCAGAGTAATAAGTACAGCATTTGCTCAAAGATTAAAAGGCGTTTCTATTATTTCCGATCAAGATCTTGCGGGAAAACTATGGGATGCAGATGATAGTTGCCCGCGTCCGGAATTTCCGAAGAATCCGGTTTGGATTCTCGAGGAAAAATATGCGGGACAGAGCCCTGCTGAAAAACTTGCAAATATCCGTGAGGACATGGAAAAAGAGAAAGCAGATTTTCTTTTGCTGTCAACACTGGACGACATCGCATGGCTTACAAATTTAAGAGGCAGTGATATTGAATATAATCCGGTATTTATGTCCAATATGATAATCGAAGCGGAAAAAGCAAGACTCTTTTGCAATATTGCAGAAGAGAAAGTGCTAAACTATTTACATGCGCAGGGAATTTGTGTATATCCTTATGACGATTTCTATAAAGAAGTACAGCAGATTCGGGAAAAATGTTGTGTGTGGACAGATGAGACAAGTACGAATTGTCTGGTAGACCGGTTGATTCCTTCTGATTGTAAAAAGATAAATAAGATGAATCCGGTCATTCGGCGGAAAGCAGTAAAAAATGCGACAGAAATCGAAAATATCAGACAGGCACATATCAAAGACGGCGTTGCTGTAACAAAATTTATTTATTGGTTAAAGACAAGCGTATGCAGCGGTGCGGAACGTATCACAGAAATTTCTGCGGCTGAAAAACTTGTCCGATTTCGCAGACAGCAGGAAGGATATGTAGAAGAAAGCTTTGCGCCGATTATCGCACATGCAGAGCACGGTGCTGTTGTGCACTATAATGCGCAGGATGGCGAAGATACGGAAGTTACTGCAGAAAGTTTTCTTCTTTGTGATACAGGCGGACATTATCTGCAGGGAACGACAGATATTACAAGAACAGTTGCTATGGGCCAACTGACCGCAGAACAAAAGAAACATTATACAGCAGTACTTCAGGGGAATTTGCGGCTTGCAAACGCAAAGTTTAAACACGGTCTGACAGGAGCAAATCTTGATTATTTGGCAAGAGAGCCGTTATACCGTCTCGGGCTTGATTTTAATCACGGGACAGGACATGGAGTCGGCTATTTATTAAATGTGCATGAAGGACCGAATGCATTTCGAATGAAATATGCACAGGAAGGTGTGTTTGAAGAGGGTATGGTTACCTCTGACGAACCGGGATTTTATCCGGAAGGAAAGTACGGAATCCGCCTGGAAAATCTGATTGCCTGTGTGAAGGCGGAAGAGACAGAATACGGGCAGTTTTTGTGCTTTGAACCACTGACTGTAGTACCGTTTGATGTAGATGCGATTGATTATGAGATGTTAACGCAGGAAGATAGGCAGTTACTTTCGGCTTACCACAAAAAGGTTTATGATGCGATTGCAGACCGGCTCTCGGAAGAGGAGAGAGTATGGCTGGAAAAAGTGACAGCACCGATATAAAGGGGTATTTAAGATGAAAGAATATGTAATGGCTCTTGATCAGGGAACGACGAGTTCGAGATGTATTTTATTTGATAAAAAAGGAAATATCCGTGCGAAGGCGCAGAAGGAGTATACACAGTATTATCCGCAGCCGGGTTGGGTAGAGCATGATCCAAAGGAAATATGGTCTTCCCAATACTGTGTGATGGCGGAGGCGCTGGCTCTTTTATCAGAGGATGAAAAAATTGTATCCATCGGCATTACGAATCAAAGGGAGACAACCATTGTCTGGGACAAAGAAACCGGAGAACCGGTTTATAATGCCATTGTGTGGCAGTGTCGAAGAACCGCAGATAAAATTGATGGTCTAAAAAAGGAAAATCCGGAGATTTGTGAATATATTACGGAAAAAACAGGGCTTATTCCGGATGCTTATTTTTCAGCATCCAAAATAGCATGGATTCTTGAACATGTAGAAGGTGCAAGGGAGCGTGCACAAAAGGGTGAGCTTTTGTTCGGTACAGTAGATTCCTGGCTTATTTATAACCTGACCAAAGGAAAGGTGCATGTGACGGATTATACAAATGCATCCAGAACCATGCTTTTTGATATTCATTCTCTTTCTTGGGATGAAAAGATTTCGGAATATTTTAACATTCCGCTTTCTATGCTTCCGGAAGTGAAACCGAGCAGTTATGTGTACGGATATGCAAATTTAGGAACGCTCGGAGAAAAGATTCCGATTGCAGGAGCTGCGGGAGATCAGCAGGCAGCATTATTCGGGCAGTGTGGTTTTGAGAAAGGTGATGTAAAAAATACATACGGTACAGGCTGTTTTCTCTTAATGAATACAGGAACCGAGGCTGTCCGCTCAAAGGCAGGTCTTTTGACAACGGTTGCAGCAAGTACAGATGATCAGACCGGTCATGTAGAATATGCGCTTGAAGGAAGTGTATTTGTGGCAGGTGCAGCAATCCAATGGCTTCGTGACGGTGTTAAGTTAATCGAAAATGCACCGCAGACACAGAATCTTTGTGAAAGTGTTGCGGATACGAAAGGTGTTTATCTGGTGCCTGCATTTGCAGGACTCGGTGCGCCTTATTGGAATCCGCATGCAAGAGGGATGATGGTTGGAATTACAAGCGGATGTAAACGGGAGCATTTTGTCCGGGCGACATTGGAGTCAATCGCTTATCAGACATGTGATTTGTTAACAGCGATGGAAAAAGACGCAAGCCATTTATTGACGGAAGTACGTGTAGACGGAGGCGCATGTGCGAATGACTTTTTAATGCAGTTTCAGTCAGATATTTTGGGAAGTTATGTATTACGTCCGAAATGTATTGAGACAACAGCACTCGGTGCAGCGTACTTGGCGGGGTTAGCTGTAGGTTACTGGAAAGACAAAAAAGAGATTAAAGAAAATTGGCAATTAGAGAAAAAATTTGAGCCGCAAATGACGGATGAACAAGTGTCAGAGTGTAAAAAAGGCTGGGCAAAGGCTGTCCGTACAGCACTTTATTGGGCAAATGAAGAATAGGAGTATATCATGATAGAGGCAAATAAAATTTCAATAAAATACATTGAAAGAGTAGAGTATACCGGCGGATACAAAGGAATGCGCTATATGTTTATGAAAAACGGAAAAGAGACGATGGAAGTGTCTGTTTGGCCGGAACCGCTCTGTTATGCAAAGGCGGACAAAGAATCTATGATAAAAAAAGAATTCCCCCTTACCATAGAAGGTAAGGAGGAAGCTGTAAACTGGTTAAATGAAATTTATAAAGAGAAATTTGCTAATGAGTCTTAGCATATTTTCCTGCGTTTCTTCCGGCCTCGGTTCCGATTTTGTTCAGACCGCCCTGAAGAATATGTATTCCGTCCTCCCGGAAATTGTTTGAAGAGAGAGACGTTGCTTTTGTAGAAATTAATACAAAGTTTTTATTTGTTTGGCACAGAGATTTCTGTGCCTTTTGAATGCGACGGAAATTTTTTCCGATTTTAGCATCCAAGGTGTAGTTTGCAATACTGATAATCATGCATTTCTCTACTTTTGTTTTCTTTTTAATTTTCCTTACCATTTTGGTAAGGTTATCTTTGTGCCATGAAGCACTCATATCTGCGAAAGCATCATTTTCACCTTGCATCCAAACCATGTAAACATGTCCGACATTAAGACCTTTTTTCTTAGCAAGTTTCACAGCAGCGTTAACACGCTGAATGACACCTTTGTAACGCATATCTACCCAGGATACACTTCCTGAGCCTACGCAAGAAGCAGGAACAGCAATGATAGGGGTGTTTGTCTGTTTGTAGTAAGCGTTGGCAAATGCCGTTACCATGGAGCCACGGCAGTAATCGCCGTTGGCAAAATAAGAATCATCCTGTCCTTTTCCAAAAGGTTCCTTAATCGGCTTGAGACTTTGGCGGTTGGTAATAAAGTTGAAGGCATAGCCGGCACCCTGTGTCAATTTCGGCGCTGCTGCAGCATTTCCGACACCGGTCATATTGCTCTGACCACAGAAAACAATAACGTCAACCGTAGAATGAACCTGTACCGTGCATCTATATTTTTTTTCACCTACGGTAGCAGTGATAACCGCTTTTCCCGGTGAAAGTGCTTTGATTTTACCTTTCGCAGTTACCCGGACGATTTTGCGGGAACTGGTTGACCATTTGACACTTGCAGTGTTGTTTTTAACAGAGAGTGTATAGATTTCGCCAGGAAGGAGAGACAATTTTTTGTCGCTTATTTTTGCATTGGCAGCTTCTACCGGAATGGTGAAGACAAAGACAAATGCTAAAGATAATATAAGCAGAAGAGTTTTTGTATATTTTTTCATTTGTATAATCCCCCGATGTGTTTCAGCTAAAATGTTTTAATTTCAAGATAACCGACAAGATTGTCCATATCAAAACTTTCAAGGATACCTTCGGTCGGATCGTAGTAGGTTCCGTCATACCATACAAGGTAATGGCTGAAACGTCCCATTTTTTCCATAAGAATTGCGCATTTCGGTAACTGGACAGCAGATCCGCTTGCATATTCGATAACATCTGCGTGTGCAATACCGAGATAATCAAGGGAAATAATCATGCGCCCCATATTTGCCTGCCAGTCACGGCAATGCATAACTTCGCATGCTTCATCTAAAGTTATTCCGGCGAGCATGGCAATACAAGTCTGTCCGCAAAGACCGTCATTTGGCTGGGTAATCAGTTTCATGCTGTCTACTTTACGGATTGGATTTTCCAAAGAATAAGGACTGCTTCCGCTGACATTAGCCACATGCTCTACCACTCGGAATGTTACGTCGCATACCTCCGGAAGTGCGTTTGCAAGTTCTTCTGTCAAAGGGATATTGTAAAGACCTTTGCCGAGAGGAACGAGCTCACAAGAGAACTCTTTTCCGTCCGCGATAACTTCTGCAGGAAAACTTCCCTGTCCGGTACATACTTCCCATACGTTGAAAGGAATTTTGATTAAATAAGCGCCGTCTTCAAAAACGACTTTCCCTAAAAAATGATATTTCATATTTTTACCTCACATTACATAATTTTATACTATATTTTACCACTCCATGCGTACATCATACCATATATATGAAAATTCGGAAAGACGGATTGCAAAAAAACAGAGGAGTGTATATAATCAATTTGATTTATTTTATGATGCAAAATAACGGAGAAAAATTATGAAAGCAAAAGATACGAAAATTTTGGTACTGGATATTGACGGAACACTTACAAATTCGCAAAAGGAAATTACCCCGCAGACAAAGCAGGGAATTATAAATGTCATGGAGCGTGGGCATAAAGTAATTCTTGCATCCGGACGTCCGACACCGGGAATGCGCCGCTATGCACAGGAGTTGGAGCTTGAAAAATACGGCGGTTACCTTCTTTCGTTTAACGGAGGAAGAATTATTGAATGCCGGACAGGAGAAATTGTTTATCAGAAAACACTTCCTTCTAACGTGATATCCGGATTATATAAATTTGCTGTAAAGAATGATATCGGTATTGTGACTTATTTAGGAGATAACATCATCGTCGGAACGCGCATGGACGAGTATATTGAGCTGGAATCGCGCATTAACGGAATGCCATGTCGAAAGGTAGATAATTTTGCACAGTACAAAGAATATAGTTTGAACAAATGTTTGATGACAGCGCCGCCGGAGCAGGCTGCGGAATATGAAAAACAGTTGCAGGAAATGTACGGGGATGTGCTCAGTATTTACCGTTCGGAGCCGTTTTTTATTGAGATTATGCCAAAAAATATTGATAAAGCAAATTCACTTGACCGCATGCTTGAAACGGTAGGACTTACGAGAGAAAATACAATCTGCTGCGGCGATGGATTTAATGATATGACGATGATTAAATATGCAGGTGTAGGTGTAGCTATGGCTAACGCACAGGAAGAGGTTAAAAAATCTGCTGATTTTATTACGGACTCGAATGATGAGGACGGAATTGTAAAAGTAATTGATACGTTTATCTTACCATAAGAAAAAGAACCGGTGATAGATCCGGTTCTTTATTCTTTAATAGAAAGTTCTGTATGTTTTGATAAATCTAAATCATACAGATTTACATTATTTATACCGAGCGTATCGTCAACGATTCGAACAACCGGGCGGAAAGGTTGTCCCGGGTTTTGTTGTTTTACAATACCGTGGGTTCCGTCGGAAAGATAAACAATAATACCGTTCGGATATACTGCAACATGTTCAAAAAGAAGATGGACTAAATTTTTGTCAAGCTTTCCGGCGTCTGCATCTTCTGTAAGAATTTGGTAAGCCCTTTGATTACTCATACTCCGGCGATAGCACCGGGCTGTCGTAAGTGCATCAAACATATCAGCTACAGCAGCAATACGTGCATATGGATGAATTTGATCTCCTTTTAGTCCGTTTGGATAACCGGAACCGTCCAGACGTTCATGATGCTGAAGGGAGATAAGTTTTGCTTCTTCCGGAAGTTGGTTGCATTGTTTTAATAACGTATAACCAAAGGTTGCATGCTCCTTAATATGGGAATATTCTTCGGGACTTAGGGATGAAGCTTTAAGTAAGATTATTTCGTTTAAGTCTACTTTACCGATATCGTGAAGAATAGAACCTTTTGCAAGAGTTGTCAGCTGCTCCCGGGAAAAATTTTTCCTTTTTCCGATTAAGAGGCTGTAAATTGTTGTATTGATACAATGCGACATGGTGTCATCATCAATAGAAGAAATATGATGAAGACAACTGATAATATCATTTTGAGAAAAAATATCATCCAAAATGGATTGAACCATTTCGCCGAGTTCGGAAAGGTCAAGGTTTCCTTGCTGTTTTAAACGGTTAAAAATAGCTGAAACCGCCTGCATGCATTTCTCTCTTGTTTCTTCCCGGATTGCATCCGGGATGGAAATGTCTTTTGCCCATTCGTCTTTTACATACACATAGAAAATCCCGAGATTTTCCAATTGTTTTATATGCTTTGTTAAATGAGAAGCGTCTCGTTCCAAAATAAGCCGGGTTCCTTGATAAATGGGTTTGGCGAGAACCATTTCATTATTCAGTTCATTAATAGGAATTCGTCGCATAAAAACACCTACTCTTTTGTCGTAACTGACTCTATCAATTCGGTAATAGTCCGGATGGAGCCGAGCTGACTGCTTTTTTCCATGTTTTCAATATAAGACTGACGGGTAAAGTAAAGTTCATGAATTTTGTCAGTCAGAAGTTTTTCGGTAATATCGTCTTCTTCTAAAACAATGGAAAATCCTTGTGATTCAAAGGATTTTGCATTTAAGATCTGGTCTCCGCGGCTTCCGTTACACAGCGGAATCAGAAGATTCGGTTTCTTTAATGCTAAAAGTTCACAGATGGCGTTGGCACCTGCGCGGCTGACAACAATATCTGCCATGGCAAACAAGTCTTTCAATTCTGATTTTACATATTCAAACTGTTTATAGCCTTTTGTTGTAAGTAAAAGATTGTCAACTTTTCCCTGTCCGCAGAGGTGAACAATCTGGAAGTCTTCCAAAAGCATAGGAAGAGCATCGCGGATGGCTTTATTTACATTGGCTGCACCGAGACTTCCGCCGATTACCATAATGACAGGAAGGTTTGCAGTAAATCCGCAAAGTTCAAGACCTGCAAGCCGGCTTCCTTTTTTGAGTTCCTCACGGATTGGAGAACCGGTAAGAACTGCTTTGTCTTCCGGAAGATCCTGCAGGGTTTCCGGGAAATTACAACAAATCTTGGATGCAACAGGAATGCAAAGTTTATTGGCAAGACCCGGAGTCATATCCGATTCGTGGATAATACAAGGAATCTTAAGAGCTGCTGCCGCACGGACAACAGGAACGGAAACAAAGCCGCCTTTACTAAATACAACATCCGGTTTAATTTCTTTTAAAATCTTTTTCGCTTCTGTAAAACCTTTTACTACACGGAACGGATCTGAAAAGTTTTTAACATCAAAATAACGGCGAAGTTTTCCTGTGGAAATGCCGTAATAAGGAATGTCAAAGTCTTCGATTAGTTTTTTCTCAATCCCTTCATAAGAACCGATGTAATGGATATCATAATCAAGTTCCTTTAAGCGGGGAAGCAGTGCAATATTCGGTGTAACATGTCCGGCGGTTCCGCCACCGGTTAAGACAATTCGTTTCATACAAGTAAAGCTCCAATTCTGTTATTTTATGCCTTTAAAGATTCTAATGCCTGTGCCAGCTGATCCGGACAGGAAGTATTTTTGAAACCGCAGCGGATTCCTTTCAATCTGGAAATCGCATCGTCTGCTTTCATACCTTCCACAAGTTTGGAAATGCCCTGAAGATTTCCGTGACAACCGCCGGTGAATTTCACGCTACGTATAATGTCGCCGTCCAACTCGATATCGATAGTACTGGAGCAGACACCTTTTGTTTTATATGTCATAAAAAGTACCTCTCTTTTCGTATAGTAAACTGCTAAATTTGTAAAACATTATAGCAGAAAGATAGATAGAGAGGAAGATTTTTATTTATTATTTTTGCTTTTCTTGCTTTATAAATTCCCGTATGATATATTTATCAGTGGAATAATTATCAGGGAGGGTATGGTAAGTATGAAGAAAATGAAAAAATTTTCGCTGATGTTGGCTGCGTTTGCAGTTATGATATGTGCATCTTTATTTATGGTGAAAGATGTTGAAGCAGCGGCAAAAGCACCGAAATTGGTAAAATCCAAGGTGGATGTATTTCTGGTAAATGAAAATGCAAACAATTATTATTACTCTGTTAATATTTCAAATTTAAAAGAGGATGCAGTTGTTACAAGTGTAAAATCCAGCAATACAAGTGTTTTTACTGTTGGGTATTATAACGGTAACAGTTTTATTCAAATTAAACCGCACAAGACCGGAAAAGCAGTTGTTTCCTGCACGGTAAAACAAAACGGAAAAACCTATCATCTTAAGAGAACTGTAAAAGTATATAAAGGAAAGCCAATAAAAACAGTAAAAGTTAACGGCAAAAAGGTATATAAATCCGGTAGCAATTGTGTTGATTTCTACACCCCAAAAAAGAATGTTAAAATTTCCTTTAAACTTAACAGCGGATGGAAAATAAAAAGATTATATTATAATTACCATAATTATAAAGGTAAATTAATGACCAAAAATTATAACATTAAAAACGGAGCAAAGATTAAGATTGGTAAAGGAAGTCATACATCTGTAAAAATTGATGCTGTAAATAAAAAAGGACAGATTTTCCGTTATTTGATTATGTTATATTATGATCCGGATGCTACGGAAAGATTTTATGCACCGTCAGCAAAAGAAGAAGTACTTTTAGATGGTATAAAATAAGAAATTTAAATAAAAAGGAGCGAAAAAAATGAGCAACAAAGTAACATTTGATTATTCAAAGGCAACGTCTTTCATCGCAGAGAGCGAAGTGGCTTTGATGAAAAACATCACAATGGATGCAAAGGAAATGTTAGTATCCAAATCAGGAGCAGGTAATGACTTCTTAGGATGGATTGACCTTCCTGTAAACTATGACAAAGAAGAGTTTGCACGTATTAAAAAAGCTGCAGAAAAGATTCAGAACGATTCTGAAGTTTTATTAGTTATCGGTATCGGCGGATCTTACCTCGGAGCAAGAGCTGCGATTGAATTCTTAAGACACAGCTTCTATAACAACATTCCGAAAGAGCAGCGCAAAACACCGGAAATCTATTTCGTAGGTAACTCTATCAGCTCTACATACATCAAACATCTCATGGATGTCATCGGCGACAGAGATTTCTCGATCAACATGATTTCTAAGTCAGGTACAACAACAGAGCCTGCTATCGCTTTCCGTGTATTCCGTAAAATGATGGAAGAAAAATACGGCAAAGAAGAAGCTGCTAAGAGAATTTATGCTACAACAGACAAAGCAAAGGGATCATTAAAAGGTCTTGCAACAGAAGAAGGTTTCGAAACTTTCGTTGTTCCGGATGATATCGGAGGACGTTTCTCTGTTCTTACAGCTGTTGGTTTACTTCCGATCGCTGTATCCGGTGCAGATATTGATAAATTAATGGAAGGTGCTGCAAGCGGACGCGAAAATGCACTTAATCTTCCGTATGAAGAGAACGATGCTTTATTATATGCATCTGTTCGTAATGCGCTTCACCGTAAAGGTAAAGCTATTGAAATCCTTGCTAACTATGAGCCATGCTTCCACTTCGTTGCTGAATGGTGGAAACAGTTATACGGCGAGTCAGAAGGAAAAGACCAGAAGGGTATCTATCCTTCCAGCGTAGATCTTACAACAGATTTACATTCTATGGGACAGTTCATTCAGGACGGTGCCAGAAATATGTTTGAAACTGTAGTTGATATTGAAACATCACGTGAAGAAATTTTAATCGAGGAAGAGCCGGTTGATCTTGACGGACTTAACTACCTGACAGGAAAAACAGTTGATTTCGTTAATAAGTCAGCTATGAACGGAACAATCCTTGCTCATACAGACGGTAACGTACCGAACTTAAAAGTAAACATTCCGGAAGTAAATGAGTTCTACTTAGGACAGTTATTCTACTTCTTCGAGTTTGCGTGCGGAGTTTCCGGATATATTCTCGGTGTAAATCCATTTAACCAGCCGGGTGTAGAGAGCTACAAGAAAAATATGTTTGCTCTTCTCGGAAAACCGGGATTTGAAGCTCAGAGAGAGGAACTCTTAAAAAGACTTTAATCCTTTACGTGATATGATTTTTTGATGCAAAAGGCTACGGTTTTGTGTTGCAATCAGGCGGCATGAAATGCGTGGCCTTTTATGTTGTTACTGTGTATTTCTACAATTGAGAACAAATAATTCTGTTAAAACACGCAGAACAACAAAAAAGGAGGCATATCTATATTATGAAAAAATTAATCGGAACCAAAGATTTTTATAAAAAAGTTTTATTTATTGCGATTCCGATCATGATCCAGAACGGAATTACCAATTTTGTGAGTATGTTGGACAATATCATGGTCGGTCAAATCGGAACGGATCAAATGTCCGGAGTGGCCATTGTCAATCAGCTTATGTTTGTATTTAATATTTGTATTTTCGGAGGAATTTCCGGAGCCGGTATTTTTACAGCGCAGTTTTACGGAAAAGGAGATCAGGAAGGAATTCGTAATACCTTCCGTTTTAAGGTATATACATGTGGAATATTAACATTGCTTGCTATTCTTATTTTTATATTCGGGGATAATTTCCTTATTTCTCTTTATTTACATGAAGGAAGTGAGGTTGGTAATCTTGCGCTTACTTTTTCTTGCGGAAAAGAGTACCTTGCGATTATGTTGATCGGACTTGTTCCTTTTGCTGTCAGCCAAGTATATGCATCGACTTTGCGTGAATGCGGTGAAACGATTTTACCGATGGTTGGCGGAGTGGCAGCAGTATTTGTAAATCTGGTTCTCAACTATATTTTGATTTTCGGACATTTCGGAGCTCCTAAGCTTGGCGCAAACGGTGCAGCACTTGCGACGGTGATTTCCCGTTTTGTTGAGATGGGTATTATTGTTGTTTGGACACATGCAAAGAAGGCAAAATACAAATTTATTGTAGGTGTGTATCGGACCTTACGGATTCCGGGAGAGCTTGTAAAAGTAATTTTGGCAAAAGGTTCCCCGCTTATGGCAAACGAGATTTTGTGGGCGGTCGGAATGGCAACGATAGCACAGTGTTACGCCTACAGAGGTTTGGCTGTGGTAGCTGCACAAAATATTACTTCTACGATTGTCAATGTATTTAATATTGTGTATATTGCACTCGGTAGCAGTGTCTCGATTATCATAGGGCAACTTCTCGGCGCCGGACGCAAGGATGAGGCAAAAGAAAAAGACGCACAGCTTATTGCGTTTGCTGTTGTTTCCTGCTCATTGGTAGCTGTACTGATGGCTTGTTTTTCCAAAGTATTCCCGGCTGTATATAATACAGAGCAGCAGGTAAAAGACCTTGCCACGATGCTGATTCTTATTTCTACGATTGTAATGCCACTGCAGGCATTTACGCATGCAGCCTATTTTACGCTGCGCTCCGGGGGGAAAACGTGGGTGACGTTCCTTTTTGACAGTGTGTTTGTATGGGTCATTGTAGTGCCGTTTGCATATGCTTTGTCCCGTTTTACATCATTTGGAATTATTGCAGTTTACTCTCTTGTACAGGCGACGGAAATAGTGAAATGTATCATAGGTTTCTTCATGGTAAAGAGCGGAATGTGGATGCAAAATATGGTAGAAGAGTTGTAGCTTTTCATTGACAAAAAAACAATAACATAGGACAATAAAACAAGTAAGTTTTAATCGGAGGAGCGCATGAAAATAGCAGTTCTTGAAAGAAACAGTGTAGGGACCGACATTCCTGTAGATTGTTACCGGGACTTCGGGGAAGTTGCATATTATCGGAATACTTTGGCAGAAGATGCTGCTGAAAAGGTAAAGGATGCGGATATTATTATCGCGAATAAATGTCCGATGAATGAGAATACATTAAAAGATGCTCCGAATGTGAAACTGATTTGTGAGTTTGCCACGGGTTACGATAACGTGGATTTAGAATATTGTAAAAAGAGAGGCATCCGTGTAGCAAATGTGCGTGATTATTGTACAGCTGCGGTTGCTCAGCATACCTTTTCATTAGTGTTATATTTGATGGAGCATCTCCGTCATTATGATGATTATGTAAAAGGCGGTGCATATAGTGCGCAGGACCGGTTCAGCAATTTCGATTTGCCTTATGCGGAACTGGAAGGAAAAGTCTGGGGCATTATCGGTATGGGAAATATCGGGAAACGAGTGGCAAAAATAGCAGAAGCTTTTGGATGTAAAGTCATTTTTTATTCTGTCACCGGAAAAAGTACGTGTGCGGATTATGAAAGAGTTGATTTTGATGAACTGTTAGCACAGGCTGACTTTTTATCATTACATTGTCCTCTTTCGGATTTAACAAGAAATCTTATCGACAGAAAAGCCTTTTCTAAGATGAAAAAGACAGCAATTTTAATTAACGTGGCAAGAGGTCCGGTAGTGAATGGCCGGGATTTATATGATGCGCTGACACAGGGAGCGATTGCAGCAGCCGGGCTTGATGTGCTCGAAGAAGAACCGATTTCCGAGACACATCCTCTTTATCAGATAAAAGACAGCAACAAACTTATAATTACGCCACATATGGCTTGGGCAAGTACAGAAGCGAGAACCCGCGTGGTGGAAGAGGTTTATAAAAATATTGAGGCTTTCTTAAAAGGAGAAAGCAGAAATGCTGTGATTTAGGCATAGGGGAAGGGAAAGAAAATGGAACTTGAGAATATTAAGATTGCTATTGTAGATGACGAAACGATTTTTCGGGTTTTAACAAGAAAAAAACTGGAAGAGGTTATGTCGAAAATGCCTTTTTCTTACGAACTTCATGAATACAACAGCGGTTCTGCTTTTTTGAAAGAAGAAATGGCATATGATATTGTCTTCATGGACATTGCGATGCCTGAAATGTCAGGATTAGAGACTGCGGAAAAATACAGAAAGTATTGTGCGAACGGAATTCTTATATTCCTTACGGCATATGAGGAATATATAAAAGAGGGATATAAAGTAAACGCATTCCGGTATCTCGGAAAGCAAGATGATCCGCAGGACTTCTTTGAGGCAGTTAAAAGTGCAATGCTGATGCTTCAGACAAAAGAAAAAATGAAATTACATTTGGTTAATGGCGGAGAGATTTTTGTTGCCCTTGATGATATTGTATATATGGAAGCTCAGGCGCGTTCTGTTCTCATGCATTTGAAAGATAAAGAAATATTGCCAATCCGCAGCAAGATTTCCGATTTAACAGAACTTTTGGAAAAAAAGGGATTTTATCTTGTACACAGAGCGTATCTTGTCAACATGAGATATGCCCGTTCCTGTGTTGCAAATGAAGTTGTATTATCGACAATGGAATCCGTACCGATTAGTGAAAGAAGATGTCATGAGTTTAAAAAAATACTCAGTGAGTTTCATTCTATGGAAAATTAGGAAGATTAAAAATCTTCCTTTTTTCATGTCGTTTTTCCTGTCTTTCGTGCAAAACCCCTTACTTTTATAAAAAAATGTGGTATGTTGGTTTTGGCGAATTCTTTGTGTAAAAGAATTAAGGGGAAATGGATTATGGGCTAAGAAAGGACCGACATTGCGTCGGTCTTTTTCCGTTGTGTCAAAACATAAAAGATACTTGGTTTTCATGTCCGCCTATGATATACTATATTAGTAAAATTGTACTTTTCGATAAAGTAGTTATATAAAGGAGAAGCACAAATGAGTGAGAAGGATTTCATGGGTCAGGAAGAAGAACTGGATATTGATGCGTTGTTTGCAAAAATGATGGCAGAAAAAGAAGCTAACGGAGAGGAAGTTGTACAGGAGGAAGAAGCTCCTGCAGCAGAGGAGACGCCGGTATATGAAGAGGCTCCGGTAGCAGAGGAAGCACCGGTATATGAAGAAACTCCGATGGCAGAGGAATCACCTGTAAAACAAGGAACGAAAAAACGTATTTTCTCTTTCGAAAACCGCATCAGAGCAATCGGTATTATTCCGATGATTATTGCATGTATTATTCTTGAGATGGTGTGCAGCAATCTGTTAGAAGATTCTATGATGGGTGAAGTTGAGACAGCGCTTCAAGTGGCTGCAGTTTCGGCAGATGAAATGTACGGAACCGGTGATACGGCATTCATTGAGGAATTAAAAGAAAAAACAGATTTTGAGGTTACAATTTATTCGGGAACTTCATGTGAATATACTACATTTTCGAACAAAGAACTTTCTTTGAATAGTGATATTGCGAAGAAATTGAAAGACGGCGAAGTTGTATTTGTTGATAGAGAAGATATCTCCGGAGTGGAATACCATACATATTATCAGAATCTTCAACATTCAGATGGTGTTATTTGTGTAGCAAAGGATACAGGTCACACAGATAAAGTTGTTTTATTACAGTCGCTTAATATCATACTCGTGGCAATTGCCCTTATAGTTCTTGCATGGTTTATTATTTCTAAAGCAGCACAGGGTATGATCGGTGTTATGATAGTGACAAAGGAATTCCTTGAGAAAGTGGCAGGAGGAGAACTTACAGTTGCTTCTGATCCGAAATTCCAGTCAAGGGATGATGAGCTTGGTGATATTTACAATATTTCCGTACAGCTTCAAAGCTCGCTTCGTAAGATTGTAAATAATATTAAAGTATCTGCAACGGATCTTACAGTATCTGCAGACCAGTTAACAGGTCTGGCGCAAGGTACAAAAGAGACGGTAGACGGCGTTTACGATTCTCTTGAAGAGATTACAAAAGGTTCTGTCACACAGGCGGATGAGACCGGTGTAGCAAGACAGAATGTAGATATGATTGGTGAGCAGATTACATATATTACCGAGGAAGTAGATTATCTGACACAGAATGCAGAACAGATGTCTGAGGCAGAAAAGGCGTCTGAGGAAATTATCGATGAGTTAAATGCATCTAATGAAGAAACCGTAGCGTCAGTTACCAAGGTAGCAGAACAGATTAATGCATTGCATGATTCGATTGCATCTGTTCAGTCGGCAATCACAATGATTCAGAACATTGCAGATGAAACAGACCTTCTTTCATTGAATGCAAGTATTGAAGCAGCCAGAGCCGGTGAAGCCGGAAGAGGATTTGCCGTTGTTGCTCTTCAGATCAGTAAGCTTGCAGAGCAGTCCAATGCAGCAGCAGCTGAGGTAGAGCAGATTATTGCAGAAATTATTTCCGAATCCAACAAGATGGTTGAGGTTATGGAAGTCGTTAAAGTTAAGATGGATCATCAGAAAGAAAAACTTGATGAGACAATGGAAAAATCCAATGCAGTTGCAGTTGGTGTTTCCCGCTCACTTGACAATATAGAAAGCATCCGTGAAAAAGTGGATGTACTTAGTGAATCCGGTGATGCAATTCAGGATGTAGTTCATAATCTTGCATCGATTTCCGAGCAGAATGAGGCATCAACACAGAATACAATGTCAGCAGCACGTGGTATGACAGATACGATGGATACGTTGGAGCTTTCATCAGAAAGACTTCGTTTGTTGTCAGAAAGACTTGAGGATGCGTTATCAATCTTTAAGGTTTAATTTAAAAATCCTGTCGATAATCGGCAGGATTTTTTGTTGCTAAAAATACGGTGGAAATTTCTTTTTTGTTTCGGTATAATGATTTCATCTAAAAGCATATCTGAAATCTTCGGCTTAAGCCGTCTGTATCAATTCTGAACTATTTAGATCTCAAATGCTTTTATCTCAAAACTATTTTAATAAGGGCAGTGAGATGGGAAAGATATGCGCTTTCAAGTATTCTCCTGTCGGATTGGAGGATGAATGAAAGAAACTAAGAAAAACAAAAAGCAACAAAAAGTGCGTCGTGACCATAAGAGTTCCATCTTTGCCATGATATTTGGGGACAAGAAAGAAGCTTTGGCGCTTTACAATGCAATCAGTGGGAAAGAATATAAAAATCCTGATGATTTAAAAATTACAACATTGGAGAATGCACTTTATCTTGACATGAAAAATGACGTCTCTTTTTTGGTGGATACCAGTTTGTGGCTTGTAGAGCATCAGTCCACGGTAAATCCGAATATGCCCTTGCGTGATTTGTTTTATGTAGCAAGGCAGTATGAAAAACTGTATGGTGATGAGAATATTTATTTACCTACGCCGAAAAGAGTGATTCCGCCGTTTTTTGTAACACTTTATAACGGGATAGCAAAACAGCCGGAGCGTAAGGTCATGCGTTTGTCCGAACTATATATACATATGGCGGAAACGGATGAGCCAAATTTAGAGTTAAAAGTACTTCAGTTAAATATTAATCCGGGATATAATGAGCGGTTGAAGGAAAAGTGTAAAACGCTGGGAGAGTACACGGAGTATGTGGAAAAGGTGCGCCGGTATGAAAAGACATATCCGCTCACGGAGGCAGCAGAGTTAGCAATTGATGAATGTATACAAGAGGGTGTTTTAGCGGAATTTTTTCGCAAGCAGAGAAAGGAGGCACTTAGAATGATATTATTTGAGTATGATAAGAAAAAGTATGAGAAGGCACTGCGCGAGTATATAAGAGAAGAGGAAAGAGCGGGAGGTATAGCAGAAGGAAGAGCGGAAGGTATAGCAGAAGGAAGAGCAGAAAATCAGGCAAAAGTTTTTTTGAATATGCTTGCTGAAGGAATATCTATCGAGCAGGCACAAAGAATAGCAGAAGTAGATGATGAAACTAAGGAAAAATTGTTGAAAGGTAACAAAAAAGCAGCTCAAGATTGAGCTGCTTTTTATAATGCATTAAAACTAACATTCTCTCACATCAGAGAAACTCCAAACATGAATGTTATAAGTAACTACACCGGTTCCGCAATATTCACAGAACTTAGAACCGAGGTTTGTAATCGGTGCACCACAGTTTGGACAGTTAAGACCTTCTGCATCACCGAGATCACCTTCTACCAAGGCACGGTCTTGAATATAAATGAGATCCGTTTCGTATTTGGACTGGAATAAAACGTCCTTGGAACCGGAAATAACACGGCCGCTGTGGTCGGTTATGTAGTGATAATACTGTACAGAGGTTTGCATCGTGATGATACAACGTCCGGATTTTTTCGTATAACCGGAAATTTCTGTACGATGTATTTTGATTTTGTCAAAGTGTTCCCTTTGATCTTTGTTTTTTAATATTGCAATTTCATGTTCCAGTTTGTTTTTTAGTTCGGAGTTACCTTCCGTTAAACGTCCCGGATTAAAATCATTTACGGCAAGAAGAAAAGAAGTAAGAACATTTTGTGCTTTTTCCTTCATCTCGTCATAAGAAAATTCCGGGAAGTCACGGGTAATTTTCGGTAAATACAAGCTTGTCATAGCAGATACAGATTTCGGAGTAACCGCATATTCTGCTTCAATTTGTTCAAAACCTTCCATTAAGGAATCCGTACCGAAAACTTGTCTGGAAAACTGTCTGGTCTTCTGCTTGAGTTTGTAAATGCCGATGGAAATGGCAATGATAACTATGAGCAGAAGAACCAGAAATATAATTCCGAGAATTAATGTCGCTTTCATTATTTCACAATGTCACTTTCGTTAAATGGGTCGCCGCATTCCGGGCAGAATTTCGGAGGATTCTTTGGATCAGCCGGTTCCCATCCGCATTTATCACATTTGTAAAGAGGTTCGCCGGTTGGTTTCTGAGTTCCGCATTCACCACAGAATTTACCTTTGTTCTGTGCGGAACATACAGGGCAAACCCATCCGTCTGCTGTCTGTTCTTCCGGTTTTCTTGCACCGCAGTTTGCACAGAATTTACCTGTGTTTCCTGTGTGACCGCAACCACAAGTCCAAGCATTTGCAGGAGCCGGAGCAGCAGCTACAGGAGTGGCCGGTGCTGCAGGAGCCGGAGCAGCCTGCTGCTGGTTTTGTCCCATTGCAAAGAGGGAAGTAGCATCCATACCACCTGCCATATTAGCCATGTTCATTCCGGCAAAAGCCATCATAGGACCTGTAGATGTATTGGAAGCAGCAGCCTTCATAGCCTCTGCCTGTGCACTTACGAGAGTTGCAGCAGCCATGTTGGAGTTACGAAGAACTGCTGTTTTCTGTAATTCTTTAATCATTGCTTCGTCTTCTTCGGAAGCTTTTACTGTGTTAACACCGAAGGAAGCGATTTCAAGACCACGGAGAGCTCCCCACTTTTCAGAAAGAACTTCATTTAACGCATCTGCGATTTCCATTGTGTGTCCAGGAAGTTCGCTGTAACGAACGCCCATAGCGGAAACTTTTGCAAATGCCGGCTGAAGAGCTGTTAAAAGCTCTGTTTTGAGCTGGCTGTCAATGCGGTCTCTTGTATATTCGTCTGCTACGTTAGCACAAACGTTTGTATAGAAAAGAAGCGGGTCAACAATCTTGTAAGAATATTCTCCGTTACAACGGATAGAAATATCAATATCAAGACCGATGTTATTATCAACAACACGGAAAGGTACCGGATTCATAGTTCCGTATTTGTTTCCGATGATTTCTTTTGTGTTAAAGAAGTAAACTCTTTGGTCCTTTGCCGGATCACCACCCATGGTGAAACGTTTACCGATTGTAGCAAAAGTATTTTTTAAGCTTTCGCCGAGAGGACCATAGAAAACGCTTGGTTCTGTAGAGCTTTCGTAAATAAATTCTCCGGCTTCTGCACAAACCTCAGCAATTTTACCCTGATCGATAATTAACATACACTGTCCTTCATTGACAGCAATAATAGAGCCGTTAGAAATAATGTTTGACTCTCCCTTTGTGTTACTTGTACCACGTCTGTCGCTGGTTCTCTTCTGACCTTTTGCAACAAGTACATTTTCGTTCAGTGAGTCGCAGTAGAAATACTCGCGCCACTGATCTGCAACCGATGAACCGACTGCATTTTTAAGTGCTCTAATTAATCCCATAATTTTTCTCCCTTTCTTGTTGTATATATTATAATAATTTTATTCAGAGCCTTTATTCGCAAAATCGCTGCTGCGCCGTTTTCCTTTTGCTCATAATGGATTCTCGCCATATAAATTTTCGCTCGCAAATTTACATGGTTCTGAATAAAATTATATGATCGCTGTAATCTTCATATCCTTATGTACAGAAAGATCTATAAATTTGTTGTTTGCGCATTTAATCGTCGGACGGGATAAATGCTCCGGATGTATGAATACGATTTCACCTTCAAGCCCGTTATTCAGTCGCACACGGAAACCGATAAAGGAATTGCTGACATTACGAAGGAATGTCAAAATCATATCCGGGTCGTATTTATCAAAGCCTTCTTTTTCAAATTCTTCGATAACATCAAACGGGCAAATCGGGTCACGATAAACACGTTTGCTTGTCATGGCATCGTAAATATCCACAATAGTAATCATCTTGGCAAAGAAAGAAATCTTGTCGCGGGTGAATCCGTAAGGATATCCGCTGCCGTCACATTTTTCATGATGCATGAGTGCGGCATTTTTAACTTCCTCACTAAGCCCTGCTGCGTCCAGGATATTGTAACCATCTAATGGATGACGCTTAATTGCTTCAAATTCCGCTTTCGTCAGAGGTCCCGGTTTTTTAAGAATACTTTCAGGAACTTTGATTTTGCCTATATCATGGAACAAACCGCACGAAGTAGCCATAACACGGTCTTCTTTGCTTAAATTCAGCCATCCGGCAAAGATGTTGGAAATAATCGCTGCATTGACACAGTGTGCATATGTCGAATCATCATAATCACGCATGTTAATCAGCATATCCATGAGACCGACGGAATGACCGAAATCATCCATGAAAGTTAATGTCTGGGATACGAGGTTTTCTGCATCAAAGTTAGAATTTGATTCAACAATCTGATTTAATCCTGTCTGTAACAAATCCACATGAGATTCAAAATTTTCTTTGAATTCAATAAAATCAGGGTTGGAACGTACACGCTCACTATAAGATGGCGGAGCATCGTTCATGGAAGAATCCACGGAAACGGCTTTATCCTCAACCTTGATGGAATAAATACCGAAAGAATCCAATTTTTCAATATTTTTTTCAACTAAGATAACTTTCTTTCCGAGAACGAGCTGTCCGTCAATCGAGAAGATATCTTCGGCAGTAACCATTCCGGGACGAAGGTCTTTTACTTGAATTTTTTTCATATTTTGTCACCCCATTCTTACCCTTAAAATTATAGAAGATAATGGGAAGACTGTCAATGAAAGTCGCATGAAAACAGCGTAAAAAAGCGTCAATTATCTGACATTACTTTATCACATTGTAGTAATAGAATCTACCAATTTAGAGTTGCTAAAAAACGCTCTTTCGCAACTTACATTTTTCCTGCAAATTTTATTGAGAAAAGAAAGAAAAGTCTTTATACTGATTTTATACAGAAAGAGAGGGTTTCTTATGGATGTTATTTGCGCAGGTGAAATGCTCATAGACTTTACGCCGGGGGATAAGCCCGATACTTATACAGCCAATCCGGGAGGAGCTCCGGCCAATGTGGCGGTCAGTATGGCAAGAAATGGTTTAAAAACGGCATTTCTCGGTATTTTGGGGAATGATGATTTCGGAAAGAAATTAAAGAATGTATTAGAAAAAGAAGGTATTGAAATGCTTTGTCCCAATCTTACGGATGAGGCGGTTACGACACTTGCATTTGTTACTTTATATGAGGGGGGAGAGAGGTCTTTTACGTTCGCAAGAAAGCCGGGTGCAGATATTTTGTTGCGTAAAAGCGATATTGAGGAAGATAAAATTACCCGCACCCGTCTGTTGCATGCCGGAAGTGTATCTTTATCGGACAATCCATGCAGGGAAGCCATAGGATATGCTATGGAGTTGGCGCATAAAAAAGGAAAGCTTGTCAGCTTTGATATCAATTACCGTGATATGATCTGGCATGACATGGAGAGATGTAAAAAAGAAGTTGAAAAAATAATGCCTTATGTGGATTTTCTTAAAATTTCCGATGAAGAACTTTATTTTGTCGGAGGAGAAGAAAATATCGCATCGTTTATGGAAAAAAACAGTATCTCAGTTGTTGTGGAAACACTTGGAAGTAAAGGTGCAAAGTATTTTTTTAAAGGAAAAGAGGGCAGAGTAGACGCAAGATCGGTGGATGCTGTGGATGCGACGGGTGCAGGTGATGCGTTTTGGGGAGCATTTCTTTCTGCAATACTTATGTGCAATGTAAATAAAACCGATGATATTACGGAAGAAATTGTGAGAAAGGCACTTGTGTACGGAAACATTTCCGGTGCTCTTTGCGTGCAAATGCCGGGGGGGATTCCGGCGCTTCCTACGAAAGAAGAGATTGAGGAGGTACTTCTATGAAACGTTCGAAAATAAATACATGCATTAAGGACATGGAGAGGTTAATTGAGGAGCATGGATTTAAGCTTCCGCCGTTTTGTCATTGGACGCCCAACGAGTGGCAGGATAAAAACAGTGAATACGATGAAATCCGTGACAACATGCTTGGCTGGGATATTACAGATTACGGTCTCGGAGATTTTGATAAAGTCGGTTTTGCATTGATTACGCTCCGGAATGGAAATCAGAATAATCCGAAGTATAAGAAAGTGTATGCGGAAAAGCTGCTTATGTTAAAAGAAGGACAGCATTCGCCGATGCATTTTCATTGGAACAAAAGCGAGGATATTATTAACCGCGGCGGCGGAACGTTGCTGATACACGTTTATAATGATGCGGGAGACGGTTCTTTTGCGGATACAGATGTTCTTGTAAATATGGATGGACGCTCGTTCTATGTATCGGCGGGTACAGCCGTGGAATTAAAGCCCGGAGAAAGTATTACGCTATGGCCTCATCAGTACCATGATTTCGATGTGAAGCCGGGTACAGGGGATGTGTTGATCGGCGAGGTTTCTATGTGCAATGATGACAATACGGATAACCGTTTTTATGAGCAGGTCGGAAGATTTCCGACCATAGAGGAGGATGAAGCTCCTTACAGGCTTCTTTGTAATGAGTATCCTCCGGCAAAATAAAGGAGACACCATGAAGTTTTTACTGGCAGCAGTCAATACAAAATATATACATTCTAATCCTGCGGTCTATTCGCTCAAAGCGTATGCAGAGAAAAAGGCTCCGGAGTTGACGGGGCAGATTGAGATTGCGGAATATACGATTAATCACCAGATTTCGGATATTTTGGCAGATTTATATAAGAGAAAACCGGATGCAATCGGTTTTTCCTGCTATATCTGGAATATTTCGTATGTTCTTGAATTGGCAGAGGAGATGAAAAAACTTCTTCCGGATGTACAAATATGGTTCGGAGGTCCCGAGGTATCTTTTGATGCAGATAAGCTGCTTTTAACTTACCCGTTTCTTACCGGTGTCATATGCGGAGAAGGTGAAGAGTCTTTTTTACAGTTAGCTATGGCTTATAAAAAGGCGGAAGAAGAGGGAAGATCTTTTGCGGAAGTAAGCAGGGGACAACTGAAAAATACAGAACTGGTGCTTTCGGAAGTTCCTTTCCTGTATGACGATGATGCTTCGTTTGAAAACCGGATTTTGTATTATGAGTCGAGCAGGGGATGTCCGTTCCGATGTAGCTATTGTTTGTCTTCGATTGATAAAACGGTACGTTTGCGCGATATCGAAATTGTAAAAAAAGAACTTGCATATTTTATAGAAAAAAAGGTCCGTCAGGTAAAATTCGTAGACCGTACTTTCAACTGTAACAAAGAGCATGCGCTTGCGATTTGGGAATATTTGTTAGCCCATGATAACGGCGTGACAAATTTTCACTTTGAGATTGCGGCGGATTTATTAGGGGAAGAGGAACTGACACTTCTTTCAAAATTCCGTCCGGGCGCATTGCAGTTAGAAATCGGAGTGCAGTCTACCAATGAAAAGACGATAGAGGAAATTGACCGTCGGATGAATGTGGAGCGCTTGAGAGGGATTGTGAAAAGAATTCATGACGGGGGAAATATTCACGTTCATTTGGATTTGATTGCAGGACTTCCATATGAGGATTATGATTCATTTGGAAAATCGTTTGATGATGTGTATGCGATGCAGCCTGAACAGCTGCAGCTTGGATTTTTAAAGGTTCTTAAAGGATCGAAGATGCATCAAAAGGCGCAGGATTATGGTTTGGTTTACCGCTCAAAACCACCGTATGAAGTTTTATATACGGACTGGATTTCTTTTGATGATATATGCAGGTTGAAACGCATCGAGGAAATGGTGGAAATCTATTATAACAGTAATCAATTTACTGTGACATTGCCGCTTGCAATGAAGAAATTTTCTTCTCCGTTTGCTTTTTTTGAAGCGCTCGCAGATTATTATGAAAAGCAGGGTTATTTTGTACAGTCGCCGGCTCGAAGCTACCGCTATCAAGTATTGCTGTCTTTCTTAGAAGAAGAAAATCTTTTTGCCGAAAGTCTGACCGTGGATTTGTATTTGAGAGAAAATTGCAAGACAAGACCTGCTTTTGCCGTAGATTTGGCAACGCACAAAGACCGCGAAAGAGCATTTTTCCAAAAAGAGGCCGCAGAGCATGAGCTGCTGGGAGATGATTATGTAGATTATGATGCGCGCATGCTTGCAAGATCAGTTCACGTGGAACCGGTATTTTTTGACCATGTGACAGGTCAGCTTTTGAAGGAACCGGAATATATGATATTTGATTATAAAAACAGGAATGCACTGACTTATGAGGCAAAAACATACAGAATAGGAAAAGAATATGAGTAATTTAAATGCGACAGCGATTGACTTGGAGATGACGGGACTCAATGCGCGTACCGAGAAAATCATAGAGATAGGTGCAACCAAAATCCGTGACGGTAACGTAACGGAAACGTATCATAAATTACTGAATCCGGGCAGAAAATTAGATGAAAAAACAGTGCAGATTACCGGGATTACGGATGATATGCTCATAGGATGTCCGGCATTTGCCGAGATAAAAGACGAATTCTTGGAATTTATCGGGGAAGATATCCTTTTGGGGCATAATGTGATTTTTGATTATTCTTTTTTGAAAAAGGCAATTATTAATGAAAGTCCGAAAGGGACCCGCTTTGAGAGGAAGGGAATTGACACGCTTAAAATTGCGCGGCGTTTCCTCCCGGGAGAGCAGAAAAAGCAGTTGACAGCGCTTTGTGAGTATTATGGTATTGAATACCGGGCTCATCGGGCTCTTGATGATGCACTTGCAACATTCCGCCTTTATGAATTATTGAGGGAAGAGTATTACGAAAAGGGAGCGGATATATTTGAGCCGAAACCTCTTGTATATCAGGTAAAAAAAGAAAGTCCCGTGATGGCAAAGCAGATAGAGCAAATCACGAGACTGTCACAGCAATATGGAATAGAGTGTCCGTATGATCTTGAAAAAATGACAAAAAATGAAGCAAGCCGCTACATTGACAAGATAAAATCAGGTTTCGGAAGCGTCGCTGTCACCGGAAAGAGCTCTTAAAATGGCACCTTTTGTGATACCGCGGATTTTTTCCGCGTTTTCTCTCAGCCAACTGATACCGGCAAAGTTTCCTTGTTCCCGGTAGATTTGAATGAGTAATTTATAGTGTGAAAGAGAATCGGTGCCTGTCAAAATCGACTCCTCGGAGAGCATAACAGCCTCTTCTTTCCGGCCCAGATCGTACAGATGCTGACAGAGTAAGTAGATGTTTTTGGCAAAGTTTTCATAGTTGGCATCATATTCACTTAAGATAGATATATTTGCGGTACCGAAACGCATTTTGACTTCGGTATTGGAGATACCGTTTAGATTTACCATTTTCTTGTCGGACAACTCTTTGAGTATGGTGTAGCATTCCGGGATAGCGTCCGGGTCGAAACTTTCTTCCGCCGGAAGTTTGTCAAAAGGAAAATGAACGAAATCGGAATCTTCCAATTGTTTCTTTCTGACACTATTTGCCATGCTTTCATTTTCCCAAAAATCGACAGATGCTTTTTCGTTTAAATTACGGCTTTTCCGAAGCTGAAAAGTAAGCCATGCACCGAAAAGCATAAAACTTGCAAAAATGACTAAATTCATATATAATATCCTTTCGAAGTAAAAGAGGTGATACTTATGTTTAATAATAACAAAATGAAGCGTGTAGTTGCAACAGTTATCGCAGTTGTTTTAGTTTTAGCGCTTGTAGTACCGCTTGTAATTTCCGCAATCGGTTTTTTCTAAGAAAGAAATAAGAGGAAGTTTGTATGAAAAAATTTATGAAAGTATTGGCTGTTGTTTTTATGATGGCAGTTGTACTTGCCGTTCCGACACAGGTGCAGGCATCTGATTCAATTCAGAAGATAGAAAGAGGTGTCTTTATCGGAGATATTGATGTGTCCGGTATGACAACGCTTGAGGCGGAAGCAGCAGTAAATGAATATGTAAATTCTCTCAAACAAAAAGAGATTACATGGAATGCCTTAAACAACAATACAGTTACTGTCACAGCCGGAGATCTCGGTATGAAATGGCAGAACAAACATATTGTGGAAGAGGCAGCACAGCTTGGAAAAGCAGGCAATATCGTCCAGAGATATAAAGCACTGAAAGACCTTGAACATCAGAACGAGGTTTTCCCATTGGAAATTTCTTATGATGATGCAATGATCCGTACGATTATCAATGAACAGTGTCTGCAGTACAATGTGGAAGCGACAGACGGAACATTGACCAGAGAAGACGGAGAGTTTAAATTTGTCGCAGGTCAGACCGGTGTTGTGATTGATGTTGATGCGTCTGTGAAGGCAATTCAGGAATATATGAATAACGAGTGGGACAAAGAAAATGCCATGATCGATTTAGTTGCAGAGACAACGCAGCCACGTGGTACGGAAGAAGAATTGTCTATGGTAAAAGATGTTCTCGGTACCTTTACGACAAGTTTCTCTACTTCCGGCTATAACCGTAGCGGAAATGTAAGAAACGGATGTGAAAAAATCAACGGTACTTTGTTATATCCGGGCGATACGTTCTCTACATATGAGGCGGTAAGTCCGTTTACGGAAGCAAACGGATATTTCCAGGCAGGTTCTTATTTGAACGGACTTGTTATCGATTCTCTCGGAGGAGGTATTTGTCAGGTTTCCACAACGCTTTACAATGCAGTCCTTTTGGCCGAGCTTGAGGTAACAGAGAGATTTAACCACTCTATGATCGTTACTTATGTAGATCCGTCTGCAGATGCGGCTATTTCGGGAACAGCGAAAGATTTTAAGTTTGTAAACAATTTAAGTTATCCTATTTATATTGAAGGAACAACAAGTGAAGATAAAAAGATTACCTTTACGATTTACGGTTGTGAGACAAGACCTGAAAACAGAGAAGTTAATTATGAAAGCGTGGTAATCAGCAGAACCGTTCCGGAAGGAGAAAGAGTTGTTGCGGATTCTTCTCAGCCGGCGGGTTATATTGATGTGCAGTCTGCACATATCGGTTATGTGGCGCAGCTTTGGAAAGTGGTTAAGGTTGACGGCGAGGAGGAAAGCCGTATACAGATTAATGACAGCCGTTACACAGCAACACCGAGAACAGCTGCAGTCGGAACAGCGACAGCAAATCCGCTCGCTGCACAGGCAATTAATGCGGCTATTGCAACAGGAAGTATTGACCAGTGCCGCGCAACTGCAGCAGCAATCAATGCCGGAACTTACAATGACCCGGCAGCAGCAGCTATCGCAGCGCAGCAGGCAGCTATTGCAGCACAGCAGGCGGCTCAGGCAGCAGCACAGCAACCTCAGTAGATACAGATGGGTGAATAAGATTGAAACCGGGTAAAATTTCAGAGAATGTGTTAAAACGTTCCGTGTTAAAATATTTGGATCAAGATCAGACAGAAATCGCAAGAGGCGCAGGTATCGGAAATGACTGCGCCCTTTTTGCTTTTTCCAAAGGAGCTGCATCAGCGACATGTTCTCTTTCCGTAAAGGGAAAAGAGAAAGTGCGACATGCTGTTTTTGCGGCGGTAAATAACCTGTCAGCCGGAGGGCAGCAGGCAAAATATCTTTTGCTTATGATTACGCTTCCCGAGAGAGCAAGAGAAATTAAATTGCAGGAAATTATGGAAGAGGCGGCGCAAATTTGTCGGGAATATGATATGCTGATTGTCGGCGGACATACAGAAGTGTCGACAAACGTGACGGATATAGTGGTGAATGTAACAGCGCTTTCCGGAGAGAGTACTAAAATGGAAATTCCGGATCAAGTTACAGATTATGATATCGTACTTTCCGGTTATATCGGAATGGAGGCAGCAGGACTTGTTGCACTTCAGAAAGAGGAAGAACTTTCGGGTCGTTTCCCGAAATGGCTTTTAGATGACGTAAAAGACTACAAATCTCATGTTTCGGCCATACAGACGGCGCAGATGGCAGCAGAGCATGGAGAGGTGCTTATGCACGATGTCGGTGAGGGAGGAGTTTTTGCAGCATTGTGGGAACTCGGACAGCGCGCAGAATCAGGGCTTACGATTGATATCAAAAAAATTCCGATGCGACAGTCCGTTGTGGAAATTTGCAATCATTATGATTTAAATCCGTATGAGATTCTTTCACAAGGATGCCTTTTGATTGTGGCAAAAGACGGTGAATCTTTGGCGGAGAAACTAATAGATGCAGACATTCCGGCGGCGGTCATCGGAACTATGACAGACAGCAATGACCGGATAATACAAAACGGCGAGGAAATAAGGTATATGGACCTTCCAAAACCGGATCAAATCCGTAAATTATTATAAAGTTTAGAAAGGAATAACGAATATGAGAGAACGAATTTTAGCTATTATCGAGAAAAACAGCCGTATCGGAATCAGCGAACTGGCCGTTATTATGGGAGAACCTGAAATTGAGGTTGCCAACGAGCTTAAGAGATTGGAAGAAGAAGGCATTATTTGCGGATATCATACAATGATAGATTGGGAAAAAACGAATCTTGAAAAAGTAACCGCACTTATTGAGGTCCGTGTCACACCTCAGAGAGGACAGGGCTTTGACAATATTGCAGAACGCATTTACAAATATCCGGAGGTAAATTCCGTGTATTTGATTTCCGGAGGATATGATTTGCTTATTACGTTAGAAGGCCGTTCTTTGAAAGAGGTTTCACAGTTTGTTTCGGATAAGCTTTCACCGCTTGAGTCGGTACTTAGTACAGCAACACATTTTATTTTGAAAAAATACAAGGATCACGGAACGATTCTTGCGAAGAAATCCGCAGATGAAAGGATGAAAATTACACCATGAGAAATCCATTAGCAAAACAGGTTGTAGAATTAAAGCCGTCCGGAATCCGCAAGTTCTTTGATCTTGTGGCAGAAATGCCGGATGCCATTTCTCTCGGTGTCGGTGAACCGGATTTTGATACGCCGTGGCATATCCGTGACGAGGGCATTTATTCCTTGGAGAAAGGACGTACTTTCTATACCTCCAATTCAGGTTTGAAAGAGTTGAAAGAGGAAATTTGCTTTTATTTGAAAAGAAAAATGGATCTTTCTTATAACTTTGCAACCGATGTCATTGTGACAGTCGGAGGTTCGGAAGCGATTGATATTGCACTTCGCGCAATGATAAATCCGGGAGAAGGCGAAGAAGTTCTTATTCCGCAGCCAAGTTACGTTTCCTATGAGCCATGTGCTATTTTGGCGGGTGCAAAGCCGGTTATTATCGAACTGAAAAATGAGAATGAATTCCGCTTGACAGCGCAGGAACTGGAAGCGGCAATTACAGATAAGACAAAGATTTTAATTTTACCGTTCCCGAACAATCCGACAGGAGCGATTATGGAGAAAAAGGATCTCGAAGCGATTGCTGAGGTAATCGAAAAACATGACATCTTTGTCATTTCTGATGAGATTTACAGTGAGCTTTCTTATAATGAAGATCATGTTTCGATTGCATGTATTCCGGGCATGAAGGAAAGAACGATTTTGATTAACGGATTTTCTAAAGCGTATGCGATGACCGGATGGCGTCTCGGATATGCGTGCGGACCGAAGGAAATCATTGCGCAGATGACGAAAATTCACCAATTTGCAATCATGTGTGCGCCGACGACAAGTCAGTACGCAGCAGTGGAAGCACTTAAGAACGGGGATGAAGATGTGGCAATGATGCGCGAAGCGTACAATCAGCGTCGCCGTTATCTCATGCACGCGTTTAAAGAGATGGGACTTCCTTGTTTTGAACCGTTCGGAGCATTTTATGTGTTCCCGTGCATTAAAGAGTTCGGAATGACAAGTGAGGAATTTGCGGAAAAACTTTTAGCATCAGAGAAAGTGGCAGTTGTTCCGGGAACAGCTTTTGGTGACTGTGGAGAAGGATTCCTCCGTATTTCTTATGCATATTCACTTGAGGATTTAAAGATAGCTATTGAGAGATTAAAACGTTTTGTAGAAAAATTACGTGACGGGAAATAGAATTATGAATATTATACTTCATCAGCCGGAAATCCCGGCTAATACAGGAAATATCGGAAGAACGTGCGTGGCAACAGGCACGTCTCTTCATCTCATCGAGCCTCTCGGATTTCGCTTAAATGAAAAGGAAATCAAGAGAGCCGGGATGGATTACTGGGAAAAACTCGATGTAACCAGATATGTGAACTTTGAGGAATTTAAGGAAAAACATCCGGATGCAAAAATTTGGATGGCGACAACGAAAGCAAAGCATGTGTATACGGATGTAGAGTTCGGTCCGAACGATTTTATTATGTTCGGAAAAGAAAGTGCGGGAATTCCGGAGGAGATACTTGTTGATTATGAAGAGACTTGTATCCGTATTCCGATGCTTTCGGAAATACGGTCTTTAAATCTTTCAAACTCTGTGGCGATTGTTCTTTATGAAGCGCTCCGCCAGCAAAATTTTGAATCAATGCAGATGACCGGAGAATTGCACAGATTACAGTGGAAATAGAGGAACAGATATGTACATTATAGTCGGACTTGGAAATCCTACAAAAGAGTATGCACATACGCGCCATAATGTGGGATTTGATACGATTGATAAAATTGCAGACAAACATGGGATTGCAGTTTTGGAAAAAAAGCATAAAGCAGTTTACGGAAGAGGTTATATCGAAGGTCAGAAAGTGATTTTGGCAAAACCTCAGACGTTTATGAATTTAAGCGGTGAATCTGTCCGTTCCCTCATAGATTATTATAAAGTGGATGAGGAGACAGAACTTATCGTTATATATGATGATATCAGTTTAGAGCCGGGGCAGCTCCGTATCCGTAAAAAAGGAAGCGCCGGTGGACATAACGGAATTAAAAATATTATTTCGCATCTTGGGCATGATACTTTTGTCCGTATCAAAGTCGGTGTCGGAGAAAAACCGAAAGGCTACGATTTGGCGGATTACGTGTTGTCGCGTTTCGCAAAGGATGAAGTAAGTGCTATGGAAGATGCTTTTGAGCGGGCAGCAGACGCAGTAGAAGTAATTATTACAGGCGGACCGGATGAGGCGATGAACCGGTTTAACGCCAAGAAGTGAGAGGCATAGTTGAAGGCATTTACAGAACAGGTAAAAGAGTTCTCTTTTTATGAAGAGGCAGTAAGACAATTGAATAAAGGAAAAACCATTGCTGTCTCAGGTTGTGCGTCTGTGCAGAAATGCCAGATGATTTGTGCGCAGGGAAGTGATTATCCGTATAAAATCGTGATTGCTTCCGACGATATAAAGGCAAAAGAGCTGTATGAAGATTATTTATTCTTCGACAATGATGTGATGCTGTTTCCGGCAAAAGACTACATTTTCTTTCAGGCGGATATCCGCGGAAGAGAAATGACAAGAGAACGCATGATTTGTTTCCGTAAAATACTATCCGGTGAAAAAGTAACAATTATTACAACACCGGATACTTTTATGGCACCGGTTCTTCCTCTTTCCGTTTTGCAGGACAACTGCATTTATATCGGTAAAGAGAGCGTGGTGGAAGAAACAGCGATCGCGAAAAAGCTTGTGCGTATGGGATACGAAAAAACATACCAGGTAGAAATGCCGGGGCAGTTTTCTGTGCGCGGAGGTATTATCGATATTTTTGATTTGACAGAGGAAAATCCGTACCGAATTGAGCTTTGGGGCGATGAGGTCGAATCTATCCGTCGTTTTGACGTGCTCAGCCAGCGTTCGATTGAGGCATTGTCTGAGATTACAATCTATCCTGCAACAGAGATGATTTTGACATCGGAGCAGAGAAAAGAAGGTCTGAAAAAGATTGAAAAAGAGGCAAAAAAGACATCCGAAACGCTTCGCGGCCAGATGAAGATTGAAGAAGCGCACCGTGTGAAAAAACAGGCGGAGCAGCTTTGTGAGCAGGTGGAAGAATTTGGTGTTATGGCCAATCTTGACAGCTATATGAAATATTTTTACAAAGAGCTGTCGGGATTTTTTGAATTGTTTGAGCAGGAAAAACTTCTGCTTGTCGTAGATGAGCCGATGCGCGTGAAAGAGCATTTAGATGCTGTCGAACTGGAATTTAGAGAAAGCATGATGACGCGTATGGAAAAAGGTTATGCGCTCAAAGGTCAGGCAGATCTTCTTTACAGCGGAAAACAGGTGCTTGCTGCAATCAACAGACAGAGGCTTTTGCTTCTTTCTGTGCTCGATGCAAAGCAGAAAGCCTTTCCGGAGGATGACAGTTTTCATGTAGATGCAAGAAGTGTAAACTCTTTCCAGAACAGCTTTGAATTATTAATTAAGGATTTAAAGAGATATCATAAAAACGGATATCGTGTGATTCTTTTGTCGCCGTCAAGAACGAGGGCAAAGCGTCTGACAGAAGATATTTATAATAGCGACATCAATTGTTTTTACAGTGAAGATAAAGACCGAGAACTGAAACCGGGTGAAATAATGGTTATGTATGGTCAGCTTTCCAAAGGTTTTGAGTATCTTTCCCTTCGTTTTGTTGTTATTACGGAAAGTGACATTTTCGGAAAAAGAGCTGTCCGTAAAAGTAAGCGCAAACGATATGAAGGACAGAAGATTCACGATTTTACGGAACTGAAAGTCGGTGATTTTGTTGTACATGAAAGTCACGGACTGGGGATATATCGCGGAATCGAAAAGGTTTGTGTGGATAAAGTCCAAAAAGATTATATGAAGATTGAGTATCGTGACGGCGGCAATTTATATGTGCTTGCCACCGGTTTTGATGCGGTAATGAAATATGCTTCGTCTGAGGGAAAGGCGCCGAAATTAAACAAACTCGGAACGCAGGAATGGGCAAAGACAAAGTCAAAAGTAAAGGGGGCTGTAACAGAGGTTGCCAAAGATTTAGTGCAGCTTTATGCAGCGCGTCAGCAAAGACCGGGCTTTGTTTACGGACCGGATACCGTATGGCAGAGAGAGTTTGAGGAAATGTTCCCGTATGAGGAAACGCAAGATCAGCTTCTTGCGATTGATGCGACAAAACGGGATATGGAAAGTCGCCGTATTATGGATCGTCTGATTTGCGGTGATGTCGGTTTCGGAAAGACAGAAATTGCAATCCGTGCAGCCTTTAAAGCAGTGCAGGAAGGCAAGCAGGTTGTGTTCCTTGTTCCGACCACGATTTTGGCAAAGCAGCATTATGAAAATTTTGTGCAGCGTATGAAGGATTTCCCGGTGACGGTCGAAATGATGTCGCGATTTAGGACACCTTCGCAGCTGAAAAAAGCCATCGACGGTTTGAAAAAAGGACTTGTGGACATTGTCATCGGTACGCACAGGGTTTTGTCGAAAGATGTCGAATTTAAAGATTTAGGACTTTTGATTATCGATGAGGAGCAAAGATTTGGTGTGGCGCACAAAGAAAAAATCAAGCAAATGCGTCAGGATGTAGATGTTTTGACGTTGACAGCGACACCGATTCCGAGAACGCTTCATATGAGCCTTGTCGGAATCCGGGATATGAGTGTGCTCGAGGAAGCGCCGAACGACAGAATGCCTATTCAGACCTTTGTTATGGAATACAATGAGGAATTGGTGCGTGAAGCCATCAAGAGAGAACTTGCACGTGACGGACAGGTTTATTATGTATATAACCGCGTCAAATCCATCGCAGATATGGCTGCGCGTATTCAGGAGCTTGTTCCGGAGGCAAATGTTGCATTTGCACACGGGCAGATGAAAGAAAGTGAGCTCGAGCGCATTATGTATGATTTCGTGGAAGGCGAAATCGATGTGCTAGTATCCACAACCATCATTGAGACCGGCTTGGATATTCCGAATGTCAATACGATGATTGTACACGATTCCGACAATATGGGACTCTCGCAGCTTTACCAGCTCAGAGGACGTGTCGGAAGGTCGAACCGGACGGCATATGCTTTCCTTATGTATAAGCGCGATAAGATATTAAAAGAGGTGGCGGAAAAACGTCTTCAGGCAATCAAAGAATTTACCGAGCTTGGCAGCGGATTTAAAATTGCGATGAAGGATTTGGAAATCCGCGGTGCAGGAAATCTGCTTGGAAAGACACAGCACGGGCATATGGAAGCAGTCGGTTATGATTTGTATTGCAAGATGCTCAATGAAGCAGTCAAGACAATGAAAGGCCAGAAAGAAGCGGTTGACTTTATAACGACCATCGATATGGATGTTGATGCGTTTATTCCGGAAATATATATTGTAAATGAATATCAAAAACTCGATATTTACAAGCGCATTGCAGCGATTGAAAGTCGTGAAGAGAGTGATGAGATGCGCGGCGAGCTTATGGACCGTTTCGGTGAGATTCCGCGCTGTGTGGAAAATCTGCTCCGTATTTCTCTGATCCGCTTAAATGCGCATGCTCTTTATATCACGGAAGTCAAAGGAAAGAAAGACGGTATTACCTTTATCATGGATCCGAAGGCAAATATCCGTGTGGAAAATATTGAGATTGTTCTTGCAAATATGGAAGGGAATCTTAAATTCAGCGTGAAAGGAACGCCGACATTCTTCTACCGCCTGAAATCGACGGGTGTAGTGCAAAGAGATGAAGAGCAGATGCTTTCGGCTGCAGAAAAAGTGGTGGCTGAAATGAGAGCGAGATTGTTGTAGGTGGGATTTTGTGCCTGGTTGTGTCTTAGTGGCGGCAATTTCGGTGATTGGGCCATGGCGGCGGGAAAACTGGACCCGAGGCCCAAAAATAATGCCGAATAAATACTTTGAAATTCAAACTAGACGAAATACAGTTTTACGTATACAATAGAGAAAGAAAGATTTTTATGAGAGGTACTTTTATGAGAGATTTTGTGATTTCAACAGAAACTAATTCAGACATGTCACAGGAATTTTTAAAGTCCAATGACATTCTTGTAATTCCGCATTATTACAATATTGAAGAGGATATGTACGGTGACGGAAATGAACTTACAGTTGTAGAATTCTACAATGAAATGCGTGCAGGCAAAAAGGCCGGAACTGCAGCAAGCAATCCGGCGGTTATCGAAGAGAAGTTTACAGAGGTGGCAAAAGCCGGAAAAGATATTCTTCACATCAGCTTTTCTTCCCAGCTTTCCTGTGGATGCCAGAACATCATTAACGGCGGAAATGCAATGAAAGATGATTATCCGGATTTTAATATTGAAGTTGTAGATACATTATCCGGAACGCTCGGTGAGGGATTGATTCTTCAGATGGCGGTTGAACTCAAAAAAGAAGGAAAAACGATGGCAGAAACAGCGAAGGCGCTTCGCGAACTGGCTCCGCATGTGAATACTATTCTTACGGTAGATGATTTGGATACTCTTTACAGAGGCGGGCGTCTTTCTAAGACTTCTGCAGTGGTAGGCGGAGTTATCGGAATTAAACCTATTATTGCAATTAATGCAGAAGGTAAGCTTGCAGCAACCGGAAAGGCAAGAGGACGTAAAAAAGCATTCAACATGTTGCTTGAGATAATGGAAAACAATATGGGTTCTTATAAAGATAAGCAGGTATTTGTCGGAATTGCACACGGCGACGCCGAGGAAGATGCACTTGTTCTTAAAAAGATGATAGAGGACAAATTCGGTTTTGATAAATTTGTTATTGAACCGATCGGACCGAGTATCGGAGCCCACACAGGCCCGGGTGCTATCGGACTTGTATTCCTCGGGGATGTAAGATAGGAAAAATTGAAATAGAAATTGTAAAAACTCACACGATAGTGGCGAAATTTGCACTATCGTGTGAGTTTTCTTGTTTAAAAATAAAAGTTTATATCTGTCTGTACCTTTGTTTTTACTCTTTTTTGGAAGTAATTTTATTAGGAATTCATGAAAACGGAGAGTGTGCGATACCATTAGAAATACTTTGCAAAATAGCAGATTTCCATGAGACGAGTGTAGATTATTTACTGAATCGTACAAACGAGAAAAGCAATACCAATAAAAAATAAACTCACTGACCGAAGGCACTGTAAAAACGCCGGTCCTTGGCAAGCGGATGCAATTTTGCATCTGCGCGCCTAGTACCGCTGCGTTTTTAGCGTAACGCGAGTGTGCCTGAGGCAGTGAGTTTGTTTTTACTCTTTTCCGTTCCAGCAATACGTACAAAGCTTACAAGGATCAATACCGGTAGCTTCAAGCATGTCATCAAGACGACTGAACTGAAGCGAGGTAAAGTTAAGTTCTTTGCGGATTTCTTCGATCATTGCTTCGTATTTAGGATTTTCCGGATCACAATATTGACTTAAAACTTCTTCAGAAAGACCACTAGTATCTTCCACACCCTCGAGCATGGCAATTTTTTTACGTGTAATCAAATCCATTTCTGAGTTAGAACGGGAGAAATTCAAATATTTGCATCCGTATACAAGCGGCGGACAAGCCGGACGGATATGAACTTCTTTGGCACCGCTTTCATATAAGAAATCCGTTGTTTCACGAAGCTGGGTTCCGCGTACGATGGAGTCATCAATTAAAAGCAGACTCTTATCTTTTATCAGTTCATTGACAGATAACAGTTTCATCTTGGCAATGAGATTACGTTTGCTCTGGACTGTAGGCATAAAAGAGCGTGCCCAGGTCGGTGTATATTTTACAAACGGTCTTGAGAACGGAATTCCGGATTCATTAGAATATCCGATGGCATGAGCAAGTCCGGAATCAGGAACACCTGCAACCGTATCCGGTTTTACGTTGTCACGCTGTGCAAGTTTGCGACCGCAGTTATAACGCATCTGCTCGACACTTACTCCTTCGTAGGAAGAAGCAGGATAACCATAATAGACCCAAAGGAAGGTACAAATTTTCATTTCTTTTCCGCAGCAGGCAAGTGTTTTTGCGCCGTCAGGAGTAATGATAACCACTTCGCCCGGAGCCAGTTCTTTGTATGTCTGATAACCGAGGTTATGATAAGCAAAATCTTCGAAAGAGACGCACATAGCTTCTTCTTTTTGACCAATGACAACCGGTGTACGCCCGTGTTTATCACGTGCTGCATAAATTCCTTTCGGTGTCAGAATTAAAATGGAAAGAGAACCGTCTACAATAGTGAGGGCATGCTCTATTCCGTCAATTAAATTTTCTTTTTGGCTGATGACAGCGGCAATAAGCTCTGTCGGATTGACTTCGCCGGTGCTCATTTCCTGAAAGTGGACTGTTCCGTCGCGGAACAAATTTTCTACGATTTCATCTACATTATTGATACGTCCGACAGTAGTCAGGGCAAAGGTACCATGGTGAGAACGGACTAAAAGCGGTTGCGGCTCATAGTCGGAAATACAACCGATACCATAGTCGCCTTTCATATTACGAAAATCCTTGTCAAATTTTGTACGGAATGGGGCGTTTTCGATATTGTGAATTGCGCGATCAAAACCTTCCTCGCCGTATACAACCATTCCTGCGCGTCTCGTTCCGAGATGAGAATGGTAATCTATTCCAAAAAATAAATCAAATACGCAGTCTTCCTTTGCTGCGACACCAAAAAAACCACTCATGAATCTGTGCTCCTTTTCTGACTTATAATTTTGTAACCCTGTCTATTGTATCAATTCACAAATTAGATAGCAAGAAAAAAAGTGTTACTAATTGATAAACAATTTATTTTATGATAATGTAAGTGTGGTGTGTTAGAGCACAAATACAATTTATCTCTCTGGAGAGTCTCTGCTAACCGGCAGAGCGCCGAAGGTGTAAGACGGAAAATCCGTCGATCTCTCAGGCAAAAGGACAGAGCCTATCAGCATGTTCTATATTCTTTAGAGATACCAGCGAAAGGAGATAGGAACATGTTAGATTCCATCAACAAAGTACTGGTAGCGATTGATGATTTCGTATGGGGAATTCCGCTTATCGTACTTATTCTTGTAACCGGTATCATCTTAACAGTCAGATTAAGAGGTATCCAATTCACTAAATTACCGCTTGCAGTCAAATATATGTTTGCAAATGACAAAGAGGGAGACCAGGGAGAAGTATCCAGTTTCGCTGCTCTTTGTACGGCGCTTTCTGCGACGATTGGAACAGGTAATATCGTCGGTGTTGCGACAGCGATTGTAGCCGGAGGTCCGGGAGCACTTTTCTGGATGTGGGTTGCAGCCCTTCTCGGAACGGCGACAAAATTTGCAGAGTGTATGCTTGCAATCAAATACCGTGTCGTAGCAGAGGACGGGCACATAGTCGGCGGACCTTTCTACAGTATTGAAAACGGTATGGGACCGAAGTGGAAATGGCTTGCAAAATTGTTTGCATTCTTCGGAGTGTCAGCAGGTCTTCTCGGTATCGGTACTTTTACACAGATTAACGGTATCACAAGCGCGGTAGAAAACTTCTTTGATGCAAAGAAAGTACATACCGTGCAGCTTTTCGGAATGGATTATTCCTGGGCAGTAATTATTTCAGGTCTGATCCTTACATTTTTTGTAGCACTTGTAATTATCGGCGGAATTAAGAGAATTTCCAAAGTGGCGGAAGTAGTTGTCCCGTTCATGGCGATTTTATATGTAGTAGTAGCACTTATCATCCTTGTATTAAACTTTAAAGCAATTCCGGGCGCATTTGTTGAGATTATTGAATGTGCATTCGGTCTCAGAGCTGTAGCCGGAGGAGCACTCGGTACTGTTCTTATTGCAATGCAGAAAGGTATCGCACGTGGTATCTTCTCGAATGAAGCAGGTCTTGGTAGTGCACCGATTGCAGCAGCTGCGGTACAGACAAACTCTCCGACCAAACAGGGTCTTGTATCTATGCTCGGAACAGTGATTGATACACTTATCATCTGTACAATGACAGGTCTTTCCATTGTCATTACAGGTGCATGGGACATGGGACTGGAAGGCGTAGCTGTTACAGCAAAAGCATTCGAACTCGGACTCCCGTTTCCGGCGAAGGTATCTACCTTCCTTCTTATGCTTTGTCTTGTGTTCTTTGCATTTACAACCATTCTCGGATGGGATTACTACAGTGAGAAATGTTTAGAGTATTTGACAGGCGGTAACCAAAAAGCAGTCAAAGGCTATCGTTGGTTGTATATTTTAGCAGTATTCATCGGACCTTACATGACAGTAAGTGCTGTATGGACCATCGCAGATATCTTTAACGGACTCATGGCACTTCCGAACTTGATTGTACTTATTGTACTGAGCGGCATTTGTGCGAAAGAGGCGAAAGAGTATTTTGATACGTTGAAGAAATAAGTTGAGTTATGAGATTGCCCCTTCTTACGGAAGGGGCATTTTTTCGGTGGCAATACTACAGTTGCCATGTTGTGGGCAAGTTTCGCTATTTTCCACAGTATCAGGCCCACTGTGTAGCGAGAAATTTTAGAAATGTCTTTGTTTTTTGTCGCATTTTGGGCAAGAAATTTTTTAAAAATGTAATTTCTTACCCAATCATTCTTTTAATTTTTCGATAGCAATGGGCAAGAAGTGAAAGAAAATCAGCAAATATTACCTATAGTTCGGTCTCGTTTAAATTGAAATTTGAGAATGATATAAAAAAATGGGGCATTTGCATGAATGAATCACACAAAATGCCCCATTGAAATCAAGTTTTTATACTCCGCCGGTAATATTGACATGAATGATGATTAGCAAGAACAGAAAAGCGATCGAAACAATCGGTGCAATGCAATTAAAAACGATTGCAGGAATTATTTTGTCCTTGATTGAAACAATAATGGAAATCAACCATAAAATCGGATGTATCGGAACAAGATATAGCAGCAAAGGAAGTCCTGACAACTGAGTCGGATAGAAAGCAACCGATCCGGTTCCGTATAAAAACCAGACAAATGCTGCCAATACGAGTAATACCCATCTTATAATACAATCCCATTTATATATTTTATACATTACCATATTTATCACCTCGCACCCATTATAGCAGAGGTTATGATTATTTTCTAATATCTTTCACAATTTCTTCCGGAATTTCAAAGGTACAAATTCCCATGTACATCGGAGCCACGTCGCCTTCGTTGAAGCTGATCACAATGTTTCCTTTTTCATTTAAGTAAAACTGAGTATCTTCTTTGATGGATGTAAAGTTAAATTCAGGCATATCCGGATCGTCGAGCCAGTAAATCATATTCTCGTCTGCTGCCATCTGCTCTCTCATCTGCGAGATAATATTTTCACTGATCGGAGTGATATAGTCGGCGCCTTCAGCAAACAATTCTTTGAGTGCAAGTCTTTCACCGGTTGTAAGGTCGATAGTGTAATAATAATTCCATTCTACACCGCTGGCTGCTGCCTCATAGCAAGTCAGTTTTAATGTAAAATAGCGTTCATTTGTCTGAATGGTTTCATGATTGATGATAAGCTCCTGATAACCCTGGGATTCCATGTTTTCTTCAAATTCTTCGATGTATTTCTGTGTTAAATCCATGATTTCGGCATTGATTTCCAGTACGGTGTTATCCAGTGGTTTTGGCGCAGGAGTTATCGGGTCGATTACGATAGATTCTGTTTCCGGAGTTTCGGTTTCGTTTACAACAACTTCCGGAACTTTTACATCTGCAATTTTTGTTTCTGTTTCTACTTTATATTCGCGGAAAGTAACGGCCTCTACCAATTTACCGATAACCGGAAGCGAACTTAACGTTTCCGCTGCCTGCATGGAGATGTTCGGTACAGCAATGAAGAGTGCAATTGCAGCTGCAAAAGATGCAGCAAATTTAACAATAGTACCGGAAGATTTACGGGATTCCTTTTTTGCATTTTCGATTGTTTTTTTCAATTCTACCACCTGCTCCTCTGTCATTTTTTCATTTTTATAGTTTGTTTTTAATTGATTCATATCATTTACATTCATAATTTCACCTTCTTTTTTAATCTTCCAATTGAAGTTTCAGTTTTTCCAAACTTCGATACAGTCTGCTTTTTACGGTATTTTCCTTTTCTCCCAGTGCCAGGGCGATTTCGGAAAGTTTCATATCTTCAAAATATTTCAGAATAACAACGGATTTGTCTTTCGGATCGAGCCGGTCGAGAGCTACCTGAAGATCAAAATTTTCGTATGTATCTTCATGGCCTGTTTCCGGTGTCATATCCTGCGGAACAAATAAAATATTTCTATTTGTTTTGCAAAAGCGGAAAATCTCATTGAGCATGATGCGGTAAATCCAAGTTTCGACGAATGTCTCGTTCTTTAATTTTTTGCCGGACTTAATTGCTCTGTAGGCCCCGTTTTGTACAATGTCGAGAGCATCGTCGCTGCTGTGAGTGTAACTCTTGGCTAACCGGTAATATTTGTCGTAATTTGTTAAAAGTGTCTGTTCAATCAGTTCCATCGATGTCATGATCGGAAAACTCACCTCCTTGTCGGTTGCTTTTATATATTAGACCTATCATAGCGCAAAAAAGTTTCAGAAAAAATAATTTTTTTGTTTCCGCAACTCAGAGTTGCATTATTGCTCGGAGGAAATGGTTGCTTTTGCCAATCTTCTTATCTATAATCGGAATTATGAAGGATTTTAGGGAGGTCGAAACATGAGAAATTTTGCAGATAAATTATACAGTCTTCGTACGCAGGGTGGATATTCGCAGGAAGCTTTGGCGGAAAAAGTCAATGTCAGCCGTCAGGCGATTTCGAAATGGGAACTCGGGCTGACTCTTCCGGATACGGATAAAATTGTCGCATTAAGTAAAGTGTTTGATGTGACGATTGATTATTTGCTTAAGGACGAAATCAAAGTAAATAAAGATGAGAGCCTTGATCGTCTGGTACTTAAGTTCCTCGGTTCGGCACAGGACATGGAAGACATTTCCAAGGAGCTTGTCGATATTATGCAGGACGGAGTTGTTGATGATATGGAGCGCAGACGTGTCAATGAGATTGTGAAGACGCTCGATGATATCAGCGAAATTATCAATGAAATCAGGGAAAAGATGAGCATGCAGTAATAGAATTACGGGGGGATATGAAAAATGTCTGTCAAAGAGATTTTTGTTCTTCTGGATGCAATGAAAAAAAGGCCTAATGTGGCATGTTTTATAATTTCCGTTCTTTTTCTTATTGTTATGTTACTGGAGCTTCAAGGGGCCGTAGTGTCAAAGGATTATTTGCCGGTAACCGGTGAAATATGTAACATAGAAAAGCATCGTGAGTATAAAGGAAGACACAAGGAAACACGTTATGATTACGATGTTGTGTGGGAAATAGACGGAGCAGAATATACATATCACTTTAAAGATGAGTTGGAAAGAAAAGATCCGGGAACGGTAAATATCTGGATTAATTCGGACAACACGGACGTCAGGTTTTCTTCTTCTGAAGATGTGCAAAGAAAAGCCCCTTACTATTTGTTGATATCGATAGTAACAGGCCTTCTGGGATGCTTTTTTCAAATCAGGAAAAGAAAGCAGCTTTTGCATATGTCTGAAGAAGAATTGGATGAATACTTAGACGTAACAGAGCAGATAGCCGGTTTGGCGGCTGTGATTTTTTTAGTGGCACTTATTTTCAGTGCGTATGTACTGTATCAGCAGGGTATGTTGCAGTCCATGACAATTTATCAAGTACTTGTGTTTGTTGTATATGCGGTTTCCTTTGCTGTAAGTTTTGGCGTATTTATTTATGCATACAGAAAAACGGATGGTTAAAATAAAAGAGGAGAAAGAAAATGAGCGTAAAAGAAATTTATGTAAAAACACTCAAGTTTGGATTTATTAAAATGGGAATACAGGGAGTTGTACTTGCTGTTTCGCTTGTGACGCTTGCCATTTGTGCAGGTCTCGGGGCTATTTTTAAAAGTTCAACCCTCAGTATGATTTTACTTTTAATTTGGATTATAGTAACAGCAGTTGTGTATCGCATGGCCCTTTCTTATATGGGGTATTTGATTCGTGCAGCGCATGTGGCAATTGTTTCCAAAGCCGTGACAGAGGGTGTGATTCCCGACAATATGGTAGAAGTGGGAAAACAGATGGTGCAGGAGCGTTTCGGAGCGACGAATGCATACATGGTTATCAATCATCTTGTAAACGGTGCAGTGAGACAGTTACAGAGTGTGGTGAATCAGATTGACAATCTGCTCGACGGAATTCCGGGAGTAGATAAAATTATGGATGTAGTAAAAGTATTTATCCGTATTTTCTTAGGATATATCGATGAGTGTTGTCTCGGATATACCTTTTATAAAAAGGGAGAAAATGCATTCAAATGCGGATGTGACGGAGTGGTTATTTATTTCCAGAATGCAAAACATTTGTTAAAAAGTGCATTTGTGACAGCAATTTTAGTTGTAGTACTGACCTTTTTCTCTTGGATTGTTCCGTTTCTTGTTTTTGCGGGACTATTCACTTTGTTCGGGCTTTCGAGCGCATACGGTGTTGCGGCTATTATTTCTATTTTAGTAGCAGTTGCCGTAAAAGAGGCTTTTATTGATCCGTTTATTTTGGTGCAGACAATGACAGCATATATGGAAGTTGCTCCTCAGACAGAAATTACAGTAGATTTTTATGAGAAGCTTTCCGGAATGTCATCTAAGTTTAAAGAGCTTCTCGGTCGTGCAAGAAAGGAAGTAGGACATGTCATCTAGGCAATTATCATTTTGGAAAGAGTATCCGCATGTTGCATGTTTTATCCTTTCAGGTGTGCTTTTGTTTTTTGCGCTGATTAATCTCCACAATGCGGGTCTTTCTAAGGATTACCTCCCGGTAATCGGAGAAATCAGCAATGTGGAAGAGGATGAAAAGCGGGTGCAGCGCGGAAGACTTCGAATGGAATATGATTTCGATGTTTCTTGGGAAATGGACGGACAGGCGTATGAAAAGCATTTTGAAGACCAGTTGGATTACCGCTTGGAAGGACCAGTGGAGATTTGGGTCAGTCCGGATGGTCAGCAGGTACGTTTTTCTTCGAGTGAGGATGTATATAGAGAAACTCCGATGACATTTGCAGTTGCCTTTGTGGCGGGAATTCTCGGTTTTGTATTTTTAAAAGAAAAAAACAGAAAAAGAAGATATGTATCGGAAGCGGAGAGAATGGATCAGCTGGAAAACCGGAAGATTTACAGCGTGATAGCATTTTTTGTTTTTACAATCATGGCCGGTTTTTTCGGATATGAGATGTATAAGGAATATAATCCTCTCTATGTGGATGTCATGATTGCATGTGCAGTCGGAATGATTGCATGTGTCGGAATATTTATCCATGCACATATAAAAATGAAACAGTAAAGAAAAGAGGAAAATGATGGAAGAGGTAAGAGAACCGTTGCTTGAAATGTTTACCGATGATCCGGTGAATTGGGTGAAATGGGCTGTTGTATTTACAGTTCTGGTTGTAGGTTATATATTGGCATTTAAGATTTACAGCAAAATAGAATATCATCTGTCGGTTCAAAAGAAAGCAGATCAGGCGCGTACAAAAGGTCATGTGATTGAGAATGCGAAGCTTATAAAGGTTCGGAAGAAGGGAACCTATCAAGAGAGAAAAGAAAAACATAAAACGACTTACAGCGCGACTTACCGTTATACCTTGGATGGTAAAGAAAAAGAATACCACGCATATTTCGGTAATAATTATCCGCCGGAGACAATCCATCTTTATTATAAAAATTCACCGCGAAAGCTTTTTTCGGTGGAAGAATATTATTGGCAGGCGCCTGTCGGAGTACTCTATCTGGCGCTGTTTTTTATGCCGTTTGTGTTGGCAGCCTTGACGGGGTTGGCAATCGGTGTTCCGGGATTTACACAGGCAGCAGGCATAGAGCAGGCGGAAGAACTGAAAACAGGGGAGTTTGTCCGAGGACCGTATCAGGTTAAGATTACTGCTCCCGAGGAGGGCAGTCGGGATGTTTTGTACGATTGGATTACGTCGTACCATGATGAAGAGGAAGAACTGGATTTGGAGATACAACTTAAATTTGTGTATCCGCCGCGCAGTTATGAGAGTGGAAAGGAACCGGAAAAAGCAGTTCTTTGGGGGCATGAGGTCTTATATGAGACGATTATGATTCAAAATCCGGTCCGGGAAGACCGGGAGCAGGAACTTTGTCGCGCGTATATCGTAGTGGAAGAGAATCAATATCTGCAGATAGATATTTTCGGAACAGATGAAATATACACACCGGTGTACAAGATTCTTGAAGATGAGAAGTTTCAGAATAGTTTTACATTAGAATATACGAAAATGTTTTAATCCTGACAAAGTCTGTGTTATACTAGATATAATATAGACTTTGTTTTATTTGTAGACAAAAAAGCAACAAATTACTTGGAGAGAAGAACATGGAAAAGATTGCATTGGGGAAATTGTCAAAGGAAGAGAAAAGAGCTTTTTATCAGTCGAAATACGACTATTATAATACATTTAATTTGTGTATGGCGATTGTGTCCGTTCTTGCCTATTTATCATATTTTTTTACGGACTGCGGTATTTTCGGAAGATTTGCACATGAAACGCTGTTGTCGAGAATCATTATTATAATTCCGTTTGCTATTTTTATGGTTTTGCAGAAAAAGGTGAAAGATTACCGGATTATGGTACCTGCCAGTTATATTCTGATTCACTGTATTATTTGGTGTACGGATTGGGCGACTTATCTTTTGCCGGACAGACAGCATGCGATTTCAGGTATGATTATTATGAATCTGATTTTCATGTGTGCGGGATTTGCAGCGCCGTTCTCTTACAGTTTGATAGGGCATTGTGCGTTGATTGCAGATATCGCTCTTGCAAATACATTTCTGCACTATGAGCATCTGGATATGATGTATATGTTTAATATTCCTGCAGTCATTGCGGTGTGTGTCATGCATAACATGATGCAGAGAGTATATTTTGACCAGTATATTACGAAAGATAAACTGGAAAAGTTAGTTGTCCGTGACCAACTTACGGAGATGTTCAATCGTAATAAGATGAAAGAACTTAGTGATGTTGCGACCGGAAAACTTTCCTATGAGGATGATATCAGTGTTAGTATGTTACTGATTGATATCGATTATTTTAAGAAAGTAAATGATGAGTTCGGTCATGAGGCCGGAGACAAAGTGCTTGTGCATCTGGCACAGCTTTTGAAAGCAAGCGTGCGTGCAACGGATTATGTGATCCGTTGGGGCGGAGAGGAGTTTCTCATTTTAATGCCGGGTTGCGACAGCGAGCAGGCGGTCAGAGTGGCAGAAAAGATCCGCGAGAAAGCGGAGCAGAGCGACAATGGTATTTGCAGAACCACGATTTCTATCGGTGTCGCACTTTACGGCGGCGGAGATTACCACGATACGATTAAAAAAGCCGATGAGGCGATGTATCAGGCAAAGGCAGCAGGACGAAATAAAGTTGTGTTGTACGGATAGAGGAGAGAGATATGAAAAAGTTGTATAAAAAAGCAGTTTTGCCCGTATTATGTGCATTGCTTCTTTGCGGATGTGCAGCAGGAGCAAAAGAGCCGGAAAATCTGGATATGCTTTACGGATCCTGGTCAAAGACAAAAGATGATATGACGACAACCTATATTTTTTATGATGACGGTACTTATTATGAACATGTTGAAACAACAGGAGATTTTGCAGTTTCCATGGAAGATGAAGGCACATATACGTTTGACGGTGAAGAAATTGAGATGACATCCGGTGAATTTGAGGCAAGTTTTGGGTACAAAGTTACATTTGAAGGAAATGACATGATTTGGGATAACGGATCGGCTGTGATTACGTATTCGAAAAAAGAGTAAAGGAGTTATTTATGAAGAAAATTACCAGACAGATATTAGCGTTATTTGCTATATGCCTAGCAATATGTTCCTTACAGACAACCACATACGCAGCAGATATAGATTGGGATTCACTTCTCAAAGTACCGGCAAAAAAAGCCCAAAAAGAGGCAAATCCGGAGAATCGGATGGCACATAATATTTATGCGAATCCGGACTTGAGTGCCACATCCGGAAAGTTTGACGGATTTATGATTGATTTTAAGGCAGACAAAGTCGGAACGGCTACTTATTGGGCGCTTTGTAATTGGCAAATGAATAAAGATGATTTGATGAGCAAGTATGAGGTGATTGATGAATATGCAGGTGCGTATGCAGGTCTGCAGATGCGCCCGGACGGACCGAAGGCTATCATGTCATTTTGGGAAATTAAGTATAAGACTTCGTCCGGTAAGGAAAAGAAAGTGGAAGCAAAACGTGTGTATCCATCCGTCGGAGACACAAATAAGTTCGGCGGTGAAGGAGAAGGCACGAATTACATATGTGATTATAAATGGAAAAAAGGTAAATGGTACCGCATGTATTTAAACTGCTATCAGAATAAAAAGGGTAAGACTTTTGTGGAGCAGTGGGTGGCAGATTTGTCGACCGGAAAATGGACATTGATCAGTCGCTTTGACACGGGATTGTATCATTCTTATTTTGAAGGTGCTATGTCGCAGTTTATGGAAAACTATAACTACAATTATGCGAATGAGACAAGAACATTTGAGTACCGCAATATTCGCGTGAGAGAGTACGGAAAGAAAGATTGGACAACGATAAAAAAGGCAGAATTATCAGTGGATACCGGCTGGGATAATAAAAAGGGAAATGCGGTTTACGGAGCAACAAAGGATCGTTTTTACGGTATTGCAAATGGTTACGGTCCGGATGCGTTTGAACTGAATGAAGTAGTTTGCGATACATATAAAGTAAAACCGACAAAGAATTTGTATATTCCTTCGACAAACGGTAAAAACAAACCGACGCAGATTTTGATTGAGAAGGCGAGTTTGTCAAAGAGTGTTATCCGAAAAATTGTTAAAAATAACAATGTGAAAAAGGTAACTCTGAAAGGTTTGAAAAAGAGTACGGCCAAGAAATATAAAAAGTACATTTTGCAGGTAAATAAGAAGATTAAAGTGACAGTGAAATAAAAAAGGGGCTGTATCACAGACGTGATACAGCCCCTTTGTATGTAGAATAACTACCGGATTTTGTTTTTGTCAACATTATTTACGACATAGCGATATTTTCCGAAATTGTACGGTTCTTTATTTTGGGTGATGGTTCCATATTCAATCGCCTGTGTCGGGCAATTGCCGATGCAGGCCATGCAATGCGTGCAGTTGTTGTTCCAAACAGGCTTTTTATCCTCTATCGTAATATTATTCAGAGGACAAAGTTTTGCACATTTGCCGCAGCCGATACATTTGTCGGTAGAATAAAAGTCTCTGTCGCGAAGTTTATATTTGCACCAAACAGGATTAAAAGGAACTGTAATGATGGTTTCAAATAGGAAAATATGTCTGGCGGTCAGTTTCCGTCCGGCCTTGATGTCTGCAACGACAGAGGCAATTTTTTCGTGGGATTTTAAAATTCTATCTTCCACTTCTTCTCTTTCCAGCATAGGATAAGAATCGTTTGCCACATAGTTTCGCGGCATTTTAAATTCTGCGTGCCCCAGGTAATTCATTTTTTTCTTGCGGAACATAGATTTCGCAAGCTGTCCGGAAATACCGCAATACCCTCCGCTTGTAAAAATAAAATAAACATCTCTGTTTCCCGTAAATGTTTGCTTTTTTAAATATTTACTCATAAATCTCGGCATTTCGCATACGTATACCGGCGCACAGATGATAAAAGGTTTGTCTGAGTGAAGAATGCTGTAGTCATCGTTTTTTATACGCTCAAGCAAATTGATGCAGGTATCATTTAGTCGCCGTGCAATTTCACGGGCAATATATTCTGTATTTCCCGTTGCTGAAAAATATAAAATCATAACTACCTCCATAAATACAACATGGCTATTATATGTATATGCGAAGATGCTGTTAATAGGGGTGCGATAGGGCTCATTTTTTTCGAAAAAACTTAGGGGTGCACCCTTGACAATATATATATATATATAATAGATACTGAATTTTTGTAACTTTTAAACAAAAAATACAGTATAGAAAAGGGAGAGAAGAGTATGAAACATTTGAAGAAAATTTTAGTTGCATGTATGGCCCTTCTGATTTTTGCAGGTGTGATGCAGACGGAAGTGAAGGCGGAGCAGTATTATAACTTTGATGATGCGCCGATTGTAAAGATATGGGATTTGAAGACGGCTCCTAAAAAAGGGGATGGTGTTTGATCAAGCCTCTGTAATTATGAAGGGGATAAAGTAGAAGTTGTCAAAGTTACACAAAGTAAGAAGATTCTTAAAAACTTAAAACCTTATAATAGATATGATGCGGAAACAAAAGAAGGTCATGCAGGAATTTCGTATTTGCCGAAAAAGGCTGGAACTACTACATTGAGTATTACAGTAAAATGCAATGGAAAAAAGAAAGTACATAAGGTAAAATTAAAGGTAGTACAATATAAAAATCCGTTTAAGACATTAAAAATCGGTAATAAAAATTACGAGAAAAAATTAGTAAATAAGAAGATTTTTTATATTTCAAAGCCTAAAAAGAATAAAAACGTAAAACTTTCATTTAAAATGAAGAAAGGATATGAGATATCCACAATATATTATCACTATATTAAAAAAGATGGATCTAGTGGTTTGGAAATTTTAAAAAACGGACAGAGATTCAAGCTCCGAAAGAATAGTGTGTTTATACAAATCAGTTACAGAAAAAAAGTAGACGGATATGATATAGGTCGCATAATTGATACAGTGTTTATTAATTTTAAATAAGAGATAAACGCAAGGAATAAAATACCTCCATTTACAAATACTACTCACAGACGTAGAAAATGTAAATGGAGGATTTTTTATATGAAAGCAACAGGAATCGTAAGAAGGATTGACGACCTGGGACGTATCGTCATTCCGAAAGAAATCAGAAGAACACTCCGGATTCGCGAAAGTGATCCGCTTGAAATATTTACGGACAGAGAAGGAGAGATTATTTTGAAAAAATATTCTCCCATCGGCGAGATGACGACTTTTGCGAAACAATATGCAGAAAGTCTTGCCCAGGTGTCCGGGAAAGCAGCACTTATTGCAGATAGAGATCAGTTTATCGCTGTTGCCGGAGGTTATAAGAGCTTGCTCGGAAAGGCAATGAGCCGCGAGATGGAGGATGCTATCACAAATCGCGAGAGTATTATGGCGGTCAAAGGTGATAAGAAATATATTGATATTTCTGATGAAAAAACACCGGAACTTGAGCAGTTTGTCTCTGTTCCGATTATTGCAGAAGGAGATGTCATCGGTGTGGTCATTCTGGCTTCCAATGATGCAAGCGATAAGATGGGAGAGGTTGAGAAAAAGCTTGTCCAGTCGGCAGCAGGATTTTTGGGAAGACAGATGGAACAGTAGAGGGGAGTGGTTTTGGGAGTAAGCTGGAGAGATTGAGAATAGCCTTGGAATAAGTCTTGGAAGTGTGCGCGGGCAAGATTAGCTGAAAAGCTATGAAAAGGGCCCAATTTGAAATGTGAGTGAAAGAATAGATTGGACAATAAAAATTAAAAAACAGGAGCAACTTGCCCAAAATAAGACAAAGAAATGACAAAAAAGGAGTTATGTTAACCTGTGCATGGGCAAGAGTATTCGAAAAATGGAGATTTTTTACCCAATGCGCAAGAAAGCCGGGAAATAACAAGATAGGGACAAATAAAAAAGGTCTGTTCCCTATGGAATAGACCTTAACTTTATATATTTATTTTATAGCCGGACTATAATCAACAAAATAATCTGCAAATTCTCCGTCATCCGCATCAAAGAAACAGATGCCGACAATGCCTCGTCCTGTGTGAGCTCCGATAGCGCAGCCTACGGTCGAGATAAAATATTCTTTCGGTGAAACCTGCTCATCAAGATATTTCTGAACAAGAGAAAGAGACTCTAAGTCTTCCCCGTGACATACGGCAATTGTTTGTGAAGATGGCTTATAAGCATTCTCTTTTACATATTCCACAAGTGTTTTGAAGGCTTTTTTGCTACCGCGTACTTTCTGCAGAACAGAAAGTTTTCCTTCTTTATCTACAATCAGAATCGGTTTAATATCCAGTGTTTCACCGATAGTTCCGGAAACTTTGGAAAGACGTCCGCCCTTGATAAGATAGTTGAGTGTACGTACAGTAAACACATGATGAATATGTGAAATATAGTATTCTGCTGCCTTAAGGATCGTTTCTTTGTCAGCACCTTTTTCCAGCATATGCACAAGTTTGGAAACGACAAGTCCGAATCCGATGGATGCACACTTGGAATCAACAATTGTCAGATCAAAATCAGGATAGTCCTCAAGAACATTGGATTTTGCAATGTTTGCAGCATTAAATGTTCCGGCAATTCCTGTGGAAAAGCATAAGTAAATGACGGTGTCTCCCGCCTCCGCATATGGACGGAATGCATTTTCGAACATTTCCGGATTAATATGATAGGTACGGATTTCGCGTTTCATATCGTCAAGGATGTCGTAAAATTCTCCTGTTTGAATCGTGTCTCCGTCAAAATAGTCTACGTCATCAATCACAACCGGTGTCGGGATTACATGAAGTCCATGTTTCTCAACATAACTTTTCGGAAGATCGGTGGCAGAGTCGGTAATAATTTTCAGCATAACAATACCCCCTTACTAAAATTCATTCACTATTTTATCAATCCTTACTCATCTGGTCAAGAAGACTGATTTTGATGTCATACAGTCTCGGTGAGAGATCGACATATACCTTATGCGGATTGACAAGACGTCTTGTTTCCGGCCAAAGTGTTTCGAGCTCCTGCTGACAGTAGGCCCGGATATCCATAACTTTTGGTGATTCATACACACATTCTCCGTTTAAGAAAACAGGAACCATAAGGTCGCGGAGTGTATAAGTACCTGCGGCTAACTTTGTCTTCTTCCATGGTTCGAGCGGATCGAAGAGAAGAAGAGGCTGGTTTTCATCAAAAACATCATCTACAAGGCAGATGAGATCTGCTTTGATTTTTCCGGATTCTTTTTCATATACACGATAAATCTTTTTGTTACCCGGATTTGTTACTTTTTCTGTATTTTCAGAAAGTTTAATCTTCGGGATAAATTTGCCGTCTTTTCCTTTAATGGCAGCAAGTTTGTAAACGCCGCCGAAGGACGGGCAGTCCTTACTTGTAATCAGATGTGTTCCGACACCCCAGGAAGTAATCGTTGCACCCTGTGCTTTCAAGCTGTCAATCAGGTTTTCGTCAAGGTCATTGGAAGCGGAAATAATCGCATCCGTAAAGCCTGCCTCATCGAGCATTTTGCGGGCTTTTTTAGAAATATATGCAAGGTCTCCGGAATCAAGACGGATACCATATTTTTTGGATTTAATTCCTGCATCGCGCATTTCGGAAAAGACGCGGATGGCATTCGGAACGCCGGATTTTAATGTATCATAAGTGTCCACGAGCAAAATACACGCATCCGGATAAATGTCTGCGTAAGCTTTGAATGCTGTGTATTCATCCGGGAAACTCATAATCCAGCTGTGGGCATGTGTTCCGCTGACAGGAACATCAAACAGCTGCCCTGCAAGTACGTTGGAAGTTCCGACACAGCCGCCAATCATAGCTGCTCTGGCACCGTAGGTACCGGCGTCAGGTCCCTGAGAACGGCGGAGTCCGAATTCCATAACGCCGTCGCCTTTTGCTGCGTAGCATACGCGGGACGCTTTCGTAGCGATAAGACTCTGATGGTTGATGATATTTAAAATTGCCGTTTCCACAAGCTGTGCCTGCATAATCGGTGCAATAACCTTAATCATCGGCTCTCTCGGGAACATTACACTTCCTTCCGGAATCGCGTAAATATCGCCTGTGAATTTGAAATCTTTCAGATAGTCAAGGAAATCTTGTGAAAAAATACCGAGACTTGCAAGATAGTCAATATCTTCTTTTTCAAATTTCAGTTCTTTTACGTACTGTATCACTTGTTCAAGACCGGCCATAATGGAATATCCGCTGTCCATAGGATTCTGGCGGAAAAAGGCATCAAAGATGACAGTTTCATTCATATCTTTGTGATTGAAATAACCCTGCATCATAGTCAGTTCGTAGAGGTCGGTCAGGAGTGTTAAATTTTGTCTGTCCATGTTATTTTTCCTCCGCATTTGCCATTTTTTCTGATTTGGAAATCAGTATAAAACCTATAATGAATAAAACTATCAGTGACAGCACACCATACTTGGAGTTACCGAGGAGTAACGCACAAAGGGAGATGATGAGCGGCCCCATGAAATCTGCAAATTTCCCGAAAATATCGAAAAAGCCGAAGTATTCGCTCGCTTCTTTTTTCGGAATAAGTTTTCCGAAATAAGAGCGGGAAAGAGCCTGAATACCACCTTGGCACATTCCTACAGCAATAGCGAGAATCCAAAATTCTGTTGCGCTGGAAAGGCCGTAGCCGAAAACGCAGATAATGCTGTAACAAATAATATATCCCTTGATGATGGTAAGCGTTCCGAATTTGGCGGCAAGTTTTGCACTTGCGATTGCACAAGGAAAAGCGACAAACTGCGAAAGCAGAAGCGCTAAAATCATCTGTGTGGAATCAATACCGACTTCACCGCCGTAGCTTGTTGCCATGGAGATGATAGTGTAAACACCGTCGATATAGAAAAAGTACCCGATAATAAAATAAAGAAGACTGCGGTTTCTTTTCATTTTTAAAAATGTAAATCCAAGACGCCGGAAACTGTGGCAGACTACATTTTTTCTCGGACGGAGAAAATGTGTCTGTTTTACATTTTTAAGAAGCGGAATCGTAAGAACAAGCCACCAGACCATTGTAATGACAAAAGAAAGCTGCGTGGCAAGAACCGTAGAAAGTCCGAATGGTTTTAACAAAATCAGAAGAATTCCGAGAATAAAAGGAATACAGCTTCCGATGTAGCCCATCGCATATCCGTAGGATGAAATCTTGTCCATTTTTTCATCGCCTGTCACATCAATCAGCATAGAATCATATAAAATGTTACATGCGGAATATCCGATACGTGAGACGATGAAAAAAACGAGAAATACAATCCAGTTCGGTGCCAATGTAAAAGCAAAGCCACCGCCGATGGCCAGACATAGGAAGAATATGAAAATCTTCTTTTTGGTATTTTCATAATCAGCAAGTGCACCGAGAACCGGAGCAAGCAATGCCAAAATCAAAATGGAAACAGATGTCGAAGTTCCCCAAATGGATGTTGCATGTGTGGCGGAAACGCCGTTTGCCGTGGCTAACGAGCGGAAATAAATAGGAATTGTCGCGGTCAGTATCATGCTGAAGGCAGAGCTGGCCACGTCATATAAAATCCAACTTTTTTCAGTTTTGGTCATTTTCTGTTTTTCCATATATCAGTCTCTCCGATGAGCAGAATAAATTAAAGTCGATTTATTATAGCATTTTCCTTTTATAATTGCCACTTTTACTTTATAAAATCCCTTGACAATAAAGGCGAAAGAGCACTATAATGCGAAATAGAGAAAGACGATGACGAAGACAGTAAGTTATCTGCCAAAGGCAAAGCGAGCCGGAGACGGTGAAAGTCCGGTGCGAGTAACAGATAGCCCAATATCACTTCTGAGTTGCAGGCTGAAACATTTTGGAGTAGGTTCTGACGGTATTCGCCCCGTTACAGCGGACACATATAAAACACATTACGTGGGAGTATGCAGTAACAGGTGGTTCACGAAGCGGTAGCTCGTCCTTTTACGGACGGGTTTTTTTATTTTATAAACGCAGGTGTCTGTCCCGGAGTCTGCACTCAAAGAAACAGGAGGTAGAAACATGTACGAAAAAGTATCCACGAATCTGAATTTCGTAGAGAGAGAAAAAGAAACAGAAAAATTCTGGCGTGAAAATGACATTTTCCAAAAGAGTATGAAAGCAAGAGAAGGTTGCCCGACATACACATTTTATGACGGACCGCCGACTGCGAACGGAAAACCGCATATCGGTCACGTTTTGACACGTGTTATCAAAGATATGATTCCGAGATACAGAACAATGAAAGGTTACATGGTTCCGCGTAAAGCCGGATGGGATACCCATGGCTTACCGGTTGAACTTGAGGTAGAAAAACTCGTCGGTATCGACGGAAAAGAGCAGATCGAAGCATACGGTCTTGATCCGTTTATCACAAAATGTAAAGAAAGTGTTTGGAAATACAAAGGAATGTGGGAGGACTTCTCTCAGACAGTTGGTTTCTGGGCAGATATGGATGATCCGTATGTAACTTACGATGATAATTTCATTGAGTCTGAGTGGTGGGCACTCAAAGAAATCTGGGACAAAGGATTGCTTTACAAAGGATTTAAAATCGTGCCTTATTGTCCGCGTTGCGGAACTCCGCTTTCTTCTCACGAGGTAGCACAGGGTTACAAGGCAGTAAAAGAGCGTTCCGCAGTGGTTCGTTTCAAAGTTGTCGGCGAAGATGCATATTTCCTCGCTTGGACAACAACACCTTGGACACTTCCGTCTAACGTGGCACTTTGTGTGAACCCGGATGAAACATATGTAAAAGTAAAAGCTGCAGATAACTATACTTACTACATGGCAGAGGCACTTCTTGATAAGGTGCTCGGAAAACTTGCCGAGGAAGGCGAAAAGGCTTATGAAGTACTTGAAACATACAAAGGTACAGACCTTGAGCGTAAAGAGTACGAGCCGCTTTTCAAGTGTGCAGGTGATGCAGCAGAAAAACAGGGCAAAAAAGGTCACTATGTGACATGCGATAATTACGTAACAATGACAGACGGTACAGGTATCGTTCATATCGCTCCGGCGTTCGGTGAAGACGATGCCCAGGTCGGAAGAAAATACGACCTTCCGTTCGTTCAGTTCGTAAACGGAAAAGGTGAGATGACTGAGGAAACAGACTATGCAGGCATGTTTGTAAAAGATGCGGATAAACCAATCCTCATTGATCTTGAAAAAGAAGGAAAACTTTTTGATGCTCCGAAATTTGAGCATGATTATCCGTTCTGCTGGAGATGTGATACTCCGCTTATCTATTATGCACGTGAGTCTTGGTTTATCAAGATGACAGCAGTGCGTGATGACCTTGTACGCAACAATAAGACAGTAAACTGGATTCCGGAATCTATCGGGGAAGGACGTTTCGGAAACTGGCTTGAAAATATTCAGGACTGGGGTATTTCCCGTGACCGTTACTGGGGAACACCGCTTAATATCTGGCATTGTCAGGACTGCGGACATATGGAATCTATCGGCAGCCGTGAGCAGCTTGCACAGATGAGCGGCAATGATGCAGCTCTTACCGTAGAACTTCACAGACCGTACATTGATGAGATTACAATCACTTGTCCGGATTGCGGAAAAACGATGAAACGTGTTCCGGAAGTTATCGACTGCAGGTTTGACTCAGGAGCGATGCCTTTCGCACAGCACCACTATCCTTTTGAGAACAAAGACTTGTTCGAGCAGCAGTTCCCGGCACAGTTTATCTCAGAGGCGGTTGACCAGACACGTGGATGGTTCTACTCACTTATGGCAGAGTCTACCCTTCTGTTTAACAAAGCTCCTTACGAGAACGTTATCGTTTTAGGTCACGTGCAGGATGAAAACGGACAGAAGATGAGTAAGTCCAAAGGTAATGCCGATGATCCGTTTGATGCACTTGAGCAGTACGGAGCAGATGCAATCCGTTGGTATTTCTACATCAACTCTGCACCATGGCTTCCGAACCGTTTCCACGGAAAGGCCGTGCAGGAAGGACAGCGTAAATTCATGGGTACTCTTTGGAACACATATGCGTTCTTCGTACTCTATGCAAATATTGATAACTTTGATGCAAGCAAATATACACTCGATTACGACAAGCTTCCGGTTATGGATAAGTGGTTGCTTTCTAAGTTAAACACACTTATCACAGAGGTAGATACAAACCTTGATAATTACCGTATTCCGGAGACAGCAAGAGCGCTTGATGAGTTTGTTGATGAGATGAGTAACTGGTACGTGCGCAGAAGCCGTGAGCGTTTCTGGGCAAAAGGAATGGAGCAGGATAAGATCAATGCATATATGACACTTTACACAGCACTTGTGACAGTGGCAAAATGTGCAGCTCCGATGATTCCGTTCATGGCAGAAGATATTTACAGAAATCTTGTGTGCACAAACGATGCATCTGCACCTGAAAGTGTACATTTATGTGACTTCCCGGTTGCAAATCCGGCTTATGTAGATAAACAGCTTGAGGAAGATATGGAAGCGGTTCTCAAGATTGTTGTTATGGGTCGTGCCTGCAGAAATACAGCAAATATCAAGAACCGTCAGCCGATCGGAACAATGTTTGTAAAAGCTGAGAAAGCACTTTCTGAGTTCTATCAGGAGATTATCGAGGATGAACTGAATGTGAAGACAGTGAAGTTTACAGACGATGTCAGAGATTTCACAACTTACACATTTAAACCACAGCTTAAGACAGTCGGACCGAAATACGGAAAACAGCTCGGCGGTATTAAAAATTATCTTGCCGGTGTAGACGGAAATGAAGCTATGGATACATTGAATGCAGGTAATGCGCTTGTATTCGATGTGGACGGTGTTTCCGTAGAGCTTTCTAAGGATGATCTCCTTATCGAGATGAGCCAGAAGGAAGGTTACATGTCTGAGGCAGACAACACAGTAACAGTTGTACTTGATACAAACTTGTCAGAAGAGCTCATTGAGGAAGGTTTTGTATACGAAATCATCAGCAAGGTGCAGACAATGCGTAAAGATTCCGGTTTTGAAGTGATGGATCACATCAAAGTAGGTATCAGCGGTAACGAAAAGGTTGCAGGAATTGCACTTGCAAATAAAGATATGATTTGCGGTAAAGTACTTGCAGATGAGCTTGCGGCAGAAGTAGTCTTTGCTAACAGTAAAGAGTGGAATGTCAACGGCGAAAAAGTTACTGTTTCTGTAGAGAAAATGTAAGATTACAAGATGATTTAAACAGGCATATCAGATGACAGGGGTATGCCTGTTTTTCATAAAAACTTATGAGGATTTATATATGTGGAGTAAGCAATTGCTTCTTTTCGGGCAAAATACGTTAGCTTCAGCTTACGGTCTTATTTTCATGGCAGCAGCAATCTTTTTTTTCCGGATGTATAAAGGAGATTTATTTGATTATTATGTCAAAAAAGGAATGGCTTTTTTGGGGACGCTGTTTTTGGTTTCCTGGGCTGTGCTTGCATCGCAAATCGGTTTTTCGGTTTCGTTTACATATGCAAAGGACGTAATTCTCGGTTTTCTCCTCCGTACGGTTCATCCGGATTTATGGATTATATATTCTCTGTTTGGCTTTTTCCTTGTAGCTCCATTTTTAAAAAAGATGGCAGAAGGACTTTCGCAGAAAGAGAAAAAGTGGCTGCTCGGAGTGCTTGTCGGGTATTTCGCATTTTTTACAGGAGGGGTTTTGCTCGACTATAAAATTATGTTGTATGGATATCCGTTTTTAAACTGGATTACATATGCTCTTTCCGGTTACCTTGTGCTTACGATTGATTGGACAAAGGTGCAGATACGCGGTATTTATATTGCCGGAATTCTGGCATTCATTGTTTCGACGGTGGAAGCACTTTGTTTTCCGGGCGTAAACTGGAGTTTGGATACCATCTGCCTGTCAAGAGTACTGATCTGCCTCGCGATTTTCCTGTGGGTAGGGAAAAGGAGGTGGAAGCATGTCTGAGAAAAAAGATTATAAAGCTTCTTACGGACTTCTTCGGATTGTTGCATGTATGACGGTGATTGTGCATCATGTGCTCTCTGCTGTGTACGGGGATTTAACAAAAACACAGCTTCCGCTTTTGATTGACAATTTACTAATGTGCAACAACGGACTCTTTTTTATGATGAGCGGAAAGTTTGCCTTAGAGAACTACAAAGGTGATATAGGGACTTATTACAAAAAGAAAATTACAACGATTGTGATACCGGTATTTATCTTGTCTGTTTTTTATTACATTTGGTATAACGGGACCGGTGTTATTGATTTTCTTCGGGCATTTATGGCGAATGAAATCGTGGAGTATTTTTGGTTTGTGACAACGCTTTTGGGATTTTATCTTGTTGTACCGTTCCTTTCGGTGATGCTTCGTAAGATGACGGAAAAAGAGAAAGACGTATTTTTGTTGTTACTTTTTGTTGTTGTAGGATTAAACAATTTTGGTGAGATAGCAGGCTATGATCTTCGTGTGGAAGGTTACCCTTTTGCAACGTATATTCTGTTTTGCCTGCTGGGATTTTTTGCCGACAACAGCAGCATGAAAAAGCATGTGAAAGCATATTTGGTACTCGGAATAATTTCGGCGGTTGTATCGTGCTGGGAGTGCGTAAGACAGATGAATCCGTCGATTTACGGTATCTGTCTGACCAGAATATTCATGTGTATCGCGATTTTTTATGCGGTAAGCGTGCATTTGGCACATTTTTCAAAAATTTGTCAAAGACCGATAGTTTTTTTGGCAAAATACACTTTTTATATTTATTTGTTCCATGGATTTGCGCAGGAAATGGTGCTTTCTTGGACAATTGGTATATACAACGGGCAAAATCAAGCATTCTATTGTGTAATTTGCAGTTTGCTTGTATTGGTTCTATCCCTCGTGTTATCTATAATTTTTCAAAGTATTCTTTCTTTTTTGGGAAGATTATTGTATAATTGCACGTGGATAAAAAATGAATAAAAATATACAAAAAATGAGGAGAAAAGAAATGGCAGCAAAGAAAACAACAGTACCCGTTTCACCAACGTTTGACAAAGAACTTTTCAAACGAAGCGTTCTTTACAATGTGAGAACTTTATACCGAAAAACGATGGAAGAAGCTACTCCGCAGCAGATTTTCCAGGCAGTTTCTTATGCGGTAAAAGATCAGATCGTTGAAAACTGGATGGAAACACAGAAACAGTATGAGAAAAAAGATGTTAAAACAGTTTACTATTTGTCAATGGAATTTTTGATGGGCCGTGCTCTCGGAAATAACTTGATCAATATGCAGGCATTTGCTCAGGCAAAAGAAGCGCTTGAAGAGCTCGGCGTTGATATCAACGTTGTAGAAGATCAGGAACCGGATGCAGCTCTCGGTAACGGCGGTCTCGGAAGACTTGCTGCTTGTTTCCTTGATTCTCTTGCATCTTTAGGATATGCAGCATACGGTTGTGGTATTCGTTACCGCTATGGTATGTTCAAACAGGAAATCAGAGACGGTTATCAGGTTGAGGTACCGGATAACTGGTTAGCAGATGGTAACCCATTTGAACTTCGTCGTCCGGAATATGCAAAAGAAGTTAAATTCGGCGGATATGTTTCTATCTACCAGGACGAAAACGGACGTAACAACTTCAAACAGGAAGGTTACCAGTCAGTAACTGCTATTCCGTATGATGTTCCGATTGTAGGTTACGGTAACAACATCGTAAATACACTTCGTATTTGGGATGCGCAGCCGGTACAGTGTTTCCAGCTTGATTCTTTCGACAAAGGTGATTACCAGAAAGCGGTAGAGCAGGAAAACCTTGCACGCAATATCGTAGAAGTTCTCTATCCGAACGATAACCACTATGCAGGTAAAGAGCTTCGTTTAAAACAGCAGTATTTCTTTATTTCTGCATCTGTTCAGGAAGCAGTTGCAAAATACATGAGAAATCATGATGATATCCGTAAGTTCCATGAAAAAGTAACATTCCAGCTCAACGATACACATCCGACAGTTGCAGTTGCAGAGCTTATGAGAATTCTCATGGACGAGTACTACTTAACATGGGATGAAGCATGGGAAGTTACAACAAAGACTTGTGCATATACAAACCACACAATCATGGCAGAGGCGCTTGAGAAATGGCCGATCGAATTGTTCAGCCGCCTTCTTCCTCGTGTATACCAGATTGTGGAAGAGATTAACCGTCGTTTCGTTATGGAAATCGAAGCGAAATATCCGGGCAACCAGGATAAAGTACGCAAGATGGCAATCATCTATGACGGACAGGTTAAGATGGCTCACCTTGCAATCGCTGCAGGTTACAGCGTAAACGGTGTAGCAAGACTTCATACAGAAATCTTAAAGAATCAGGAATTAAAAGATTTCTATGAGATGATGCCTGAGAAATTCAACAACAAGACAAATGGTATCACACAGCGTCGTTTCTTATTGCACGGAAATCCGCTTTTAGCTGAGTGGGTAACAGCGCATGTAGGTGCAGACTGGATTACAGACCTTGCTAAGATTAAGAAACTTGCTGTTTATGCAAAAGATGAGCAGGCTCAGCAGGAGTTCATGAACATCAAATATCAGAACAAAGTTCGTCTTGCAGAGTACATCTTAGAGCACAACGGCGTAGAAGTAGATCCGCGTTCTATCTTCGACGTACAGGTTAAGAGATTACACGAGTACAAACGTCAGCTTTTAAATATTCTTCACGTTATGTACTTATACAATGAAATTAAAGAGCATCCGGATATGGAATTCTATCCGAGAACATTCATCTTCGGTGCAAAGGCAGCAGCCGGATACAAGAATGCTAAGCTTACAATCAAGCTTATCAATGCAGTTGCAGATGTTATCAACAATGATGAGTCTATTAACGGCAAAATCAAAGTTGTATTTATTGAAAACTACCGTGTATCTAACGCAGAGCTTATCTTTGCAGCAGCAGATGTTTCCGAGCAGATTTCTACAGCTTCTAAAGAAGCGTCAGGAACAGGTAACATGAAGTTTATGTTAAACGGTGCTCTTACCATCGGTACAATGGACGGAGCTAACGTGGAAATCGTTGAAGAAGTAGGTGCTGAGAACGCATTTATCTTCGGATTATCTTCTGACGAAGTTATTAATTTCGAGCAGCACGGCGGATACGATCCGATGGAAATCTTCAACAACGATGCAGATGTTCGTAAAGTGCTTATGCAGCTTATCAACGGAACATACTCACCGGAGAATCCGGAACTGTTCCGCGACCTTTACAACTCATTGCTTAACACGCTCAGCACATCCAAGGCTGACACATACTTCATCTTAAAAGACTTTAAGGCTTATGCAGCAGCGCAGAAGAAAGTGGAAGAAGCTTACAAAGACGAAGCAGGTTGGGCAAAGAGTGCTATCTTAAACGTAGCTTGCTCAGGCAAATTTACATCTGACAGAACAATTAAAGAGTATGTCGATGAAATCTGGAAGCTTGAGAAAGTAACTCTTCCGAAGAAGAGAGTGGCTAAGAAAGTAGAGTAAAAGTAATGGATAATAGAATTAATATCGTTTTGCGAGTAATAGGATATTTTCTTATTTCAATGTCAATTTTTCTCTTTGTACTTCATATTGTCGGAGCAAACGGCATGAAGAATGCAAAAGATTTGACACAGCTTACAGCTGCGGATATCAAAACCGGATTGTTTGTAAAGGGAGATATCGTGGAATCCGGAGGGATATATGCGTCAAAGGAAATTACCGTAGATGGTATGGTAACTGATTCGTGGAATTATTATGTGATTTCTTTCGGTGAAAATTATGACAGGTATATGGGATTTTTCACGATGTTAGTACAGGACGAGATGGAAAAGTTGACGGAGGAGACTGCGGCTTATTATGATGGTCAGAGCAGTCAAATTTCAACAACCGTACCGATGACTGGTCTTGTTCTTCCGATTGCAGGACAGTTTAATACTTATTACCATATTTTTATGGAGCCGGTACCGCAGGAGATGTATGTGGATTATTATATAACACATATTGACAGCGCAATGATTCAGAGGCTGTTGATTTTCGGATGTGTTGTGCTTCCGATAGGAATGATTCTTGCAGTTATTGCGGTTTTCGGGGAGAAGAAGCTCCTGGGAGAGGAATATGACGAGAAGAAAAAACAGAGATTTGTTATAAAGACAATCATGTTTTGGGCAGAGATGCTGGTCACATTTGTTATGGCGATAGTGGCGTTTTTCTAAAAAATTTATTTAGCGTAGCAGTTTTCATGGCTGCTACGCTGTTTTTATGCGTTTTTCAATCTAATACACGAAAAAAAGGAACTCCCCACAAGGAAGTTCCTTCAAAAATCAATTTAATCTACTCTTTCATCTCCCCAGAAGAACAGAACTACAGTTCCCGGACCGGTATGACTTCCGATAACGGTACCGATATTGTTAATCTGTACTTTGCCGTTCATTTTCGGGAAAGCAGCTTCTACAATGTCTGCAAGAGCTTTTGCGTCGTCGTAGCAGGCAGCGTGTGCAATATAGCATTTTTCGCTGTAATTTTCTCTGTCCTGTGCAAGTTCTTTCATCTTGTCGGCAACAGCCTGAAGAACTTTTTTCTTTGTGCGGACCTTCATACGAGGAATCAGTTTTCCTTCCACATTTAAATTAATAACCGGACAAATACTGAGCATATTGCCTACAAATCCTGAAGTTTTGGAAACACGTCCGCCTCTTACAAGATATTTTAAATCAGTTGCAAATATCCATGTATGCATTTTCAGTTTATTGTCTTCTGCCCATTTGGCAAGGGTATCGATATCCATGCCCTCATCACGCAGGTCAGCAAGCTTGTCCATAAAAAGTCCGTAACCGGAACATGCATTAAATGAATCAAGAACAATGATTTTGCGATCCGGATACTTTTCTGCAAGCACATTACGTGCAACACAAGCAGAGTTGTAAACACCGGAAATACCGGAAGCAAGCGAAAGATGAAGGATATCTTTGCCATCTTCTAAAAACGGAGTGAAATATTCGATAAACTCATCAACATTGACCTGTGATGTCTTTGTGTCAGCACCGTTTTCCATCGCTTTGTAGAAATCATCAAACGAAATGCTCTTTCCGAGATCGTCCGGATATACTTTGTCATCTAATTGAAAATGAAAGCAGACATAGTGAATGTCTCTAGCATCAAACTGCTCCTGCGTTAAGTCTGCGGTGGAGCAGCAGCTTAAAATGTAGTTACTCATAAGAATTCAGCCTTTCTATGTGTAAAAATAATGGATTATGGATTAGTTGACTCTTTTATCTCCCCAGAAAAAGAGTGCTACGGTGCCCGGACCGGTATGGCTTCCGATTACGGTACCGATGGAATAAATTTCAACTTTTCCGTCAAGATTAGGAAAAGTTTCTTCGATAATGTCTGCTACAGCTTTTGCATCTTCATAGCAGGCAGAATGGGAAATATAACATTTTCCGTTATAGTCTGTGCCGTTTTGGGCATGTTCAATCATCTTGTCTGCAATGGCACGGATGACTTTTTTCTTTGTCCGGATTTTGTAACGTGGAATTAGCTTTCCTTCAAAGGAAACATTTAAAAGCGGACAAATGCTGAGCATATTTCCGACAAAGCCGGAGGTTTTGGAAACACGGCCGCCTTTGACAAAGAACGTCAAATCAGAAGAGAAGAACCAGTGATGAAGCTCCAGCAAATGTTCATTTGTCCATGCTGCAAGAGAATCAATGTCCATTCCTTCGTCGCGTAAATCTGCAAGCTTATCCATAAGAAGGCCGTAGCCGGAAGCAGCAGCTAACGAATCGATGATATAAATTTTACGCTCCGGATATTTTTCGGAGAGTTCTTCGCCGGCAAGACGGGCAGAGTTGTATACACCTGAAATACCGGAAGAAAGCGTGAGGTGCAAAATATCTTTTCCCTCTTTTAAGAAGCTTTCGAAGTATTCCGTAAATTCTTCTGTGTTTACCTGAGAAGTCTTCGTGTCAGCACCGTCGGTCATAGCCTGATAAAAATCGGAAAAAGAAATGCTTTTTCCCAGGTCATCCGGATACTGTTTCCCATCTAATTCGAAATGAAAACAAATATAATGGATGTCTCTGCGCTTAAACTGTTCATTTGTAAGGTCTGCTGTAGAGCAGCAACTTAAAATGTAGTTACTCATAGTTCACTATCCTTTCTCTATAGGGCACACACAATTAGTTGTGGCCACAAACGCAACATGTAGTTTAAAAAACTATGTCACGTATCTATACTATAACTAAATTGCAATTTCGTCAATATAAAAGATTGCAGATAATGCGAATCCATGCTAAACTTTTATTCGGAAAAGAAAAGACGAAAGCGTTAAGGAGGACACTATGATTAAGTTATATGACGGCGGTGCATATCTTGTAAACGGAACAGAGCTTATTCCGGACGGAGCGGATGCACTTGCAGCAGTGAAATCAAAGACCGGAAAAGACGTTTCACAGCAGGAAGCTGCCAAAGAAACGATTGCTTACGGAATTCTGGAAGAGCACAATACTTCCGGAAATATGGAAAAGTTAAAAATCAAATTCGATAAATTGACTTCCCACGACATTACATTCGTAGGAATTATTCAGACAGCGAGAGCTTCAGGACTTGAGAAGTTCCCGATTCCTTATGTTCTGACAAACTGCCACAATTCACTTTGTGCAGTCGGCGGAACAATTAACGAAGATGACCATATGTTTGGTCTTACTTGTGCAAAGAAATACGGCGGTGTTTATGTTCCGCCTCATCAGGCAGTTATCCATCAGTTTGCCCGCGAGATGCTTGCAGGCGGAGGTAAGATGATTCTCGGTTCCGATTCACATACACGTTACGGTGCTCTCGGAACTATGGCGATGGGTGAAGGCGGTCCGGAGCTTGTAAAACAGCTTCTTTGCCAGACATATGACATTAATATGCCGGGCGTTGTCTGTGTGTACCTGAAAGGTGCGCCTGTGATGGGTGTCGGTCCTCAGGACGTGGCACTTGCTATTATCGGTGCAGTATTCGGAAACGGATATGTAAAAAATAAAGTAATGGAATTTGTCGGACCGGGTGTGTCTTCTCTTTCTGCGGACTTCCGTATCGGTATCGATGTAATGACAACAGAGACAACTTGTCTTTCTTCTATTTGGAGAACGGACGATGAAATCAAAGATTTCTATGATGTTCATGGCAGAAGCGAAGAGTACAAAGGACTTAATCCGGGAGAGGTTGCTTACTATGACGGCGTAATCGAAATCGATCTTTCCAAGATCCGTCCGATGATTGCAATGCCGTTCCATCCAAGCAATACATACACAATTGAGGAACTCAATGCAAACCTTACAGATATTCTTCATGATGTAGAAAAACGTGCGGCGGTCAGCCTTGACAACGCAGTACCTTATTCTCTTCAGGATAAAGTTGTGAACGGCAAATTCATGGTAGATCAAGGTATCATCGCAGGTTGTGCCGGCGGTGGTTTCGAAAATATCTGTGCAGCGGCAGATATTTTAAAAGGAAAATATATCGGCTCTGACGGATTTACACTCAGCGTATATCCGGCTTCTATGCCTGTATATATGGAACTTATTAAAAATGGTTGTGCAGCGACAATCATGGAGACAGGTGCGGTTATGAAGACTGCATTTTGCGGACCGTGCTTCGGCGCAGGCGATACTCCGGCAAACAATGCTTTCAGTATCCGTCATTCAACACGTAACTTCCCGAATCGTGAGGGTTCTAAGCTTCAGAACGGCCAGATTTCTTCCGTTGCTCTTATGGATGCACGTTCCATCGCAGCAACTGCAGCAAACAAAGGCCAGCTTACTGCGGCAACAGATTTCGACGGTGAAATCGGAAAATATAAATATCATTACGATGCAAACATTTACGCAAACCGTGTATTTGATTCTAAGGGCGTGGCAGATCCGTCGGTTGAAATCCAGTTCGGTCCAAACATCAAGGATTGGCCTGCTATGGTTGCACTCACAGATAACCTTGTGCTTAAAGTAGTTTCCGAGATTCACGATCCGGTAACAACAACAGATGAGCTTATTCCGTCCGGTGAGACATCTTCTTACCGCTCAAATCCTCTCGGACTTGCTGAGTTTGCTCTTTCCAGAAAAGATCCTCAGTACGTTGGCAGAGCAAAAGAAGTTCAGGCGGCAGAAAAAGCAAGAGAAGCTATGGTTGCAGGAGAGGCAACAGAGAAACCTTGTCAGGTTTTACCGGAAATCAAACCGGTCATGGACAAGATTAAAGAAAGTTTCCCTGAGCTTACTCATGAATCATTCGGTATCGGTTCTACTATTTTTGCAGTAAAACCGGGTGATGGTTCCGCACGTGAGCAGGCAGCAAGTTGTCAGAAGGTACTCGGCGGATGGGCAAACATCGCTAACGAGTATGCGACAAAGAGATATCGTTCTAACCTCATCAACTGGGGTATGCTTCCGTTCGTTATTCCGGAAGGAGATCTTCCGTTTGAAAATCTGGATTACATCTTTATTCCGGATATCAAGAAGGCAGTGGAAGAAAAATGGGATGAAATCAAGGCTTATGTTGTAAAAGACGAGCTTGTAGAGTTCACAATGACACTCGGCGGTCTGACAGATGAAGAGCGTGAGATTATCCTGAAAGGATGCTTGATTAACTACAATAGAATTTAAAGAGTGTGAAATTGATTTATGAAGGCTTCTGCCTGCAGATGTAACTGTGGGTGGAAGCTTTTTTATGTGGTTTGTGGGAAAGATTAGATTTGATTTTAGCTTTGCGGCAGATAGATTTAGTGCGGGTGGGCAAAAAATGAAGGATTTTTGTAAAAAGGGCCCAGAAGTGGCAAGGAGAAGGGGATAGGATTTGAGAAAAATGGGTAAGAAATGAAAGATTATAATAAAAAAGGCCCAGATATGTGAAGGAAAAACGCTGTAGGAAGTTTAGATGGAGAAATAGGACGGGCAAGAAATGAAAGAAAAAGCAGGAAAGGGCCCAATTTTAGCGGTATTTGTGATGTTTGCCAGAGAGTGAGTGGGTAAGAAATGAAGAAAACAAGCTAAAACTTGCCCATGGTTAGGAAGAAAGAGGGCAGAACTAAACAAATTTCAACTTCTGCCGATATACATAGTGCAAGTGATGAACGGTCGACATCGCCTGTAGCCAAGGAAGGTGTGTGTGAGCGCAAGGGAGCGCAAGCGCATCTTTTTTTGTTGGCTAACATTCCAGAAGGAGGGATTATTTGAAGATTGATTCCAGCTACATAGGAATGGAATCCGCCAGAAGATACTCTTCTGTGACCAAAAAGACCGCCACAGCCAGCCTGGTAGGCGTGGAGGTATTGCAAGGACAGCAGCCGGCAAGTGAAAACTTTTCACAGCTACTGAATACCGGGGAGTGGGATGAAAGCGGCAATTTCCTGCTCGACGAAAACAGCCGTGTGATTGCTTCAAGGGCAACATACAAAACAAGTTCTTCCATCAGTTCCATCGGTGAGAAGAAGACCTTACAATCTATTCGTGAGATGTGTGTACATTACCTGATCCGTTGGCTCTATACGAACCTCGGAGCAAGAAGAGGAGAAACCGAAAACCAAGTTGATGAGTATATGAATAAATACCTCGGAAATAATAATGTGCAAAGCATCGGAAATACGGGAGGAACTTACAATTTCGGTCAAATGAAAATGAATATGAGTTACTTCCATGAAGAGGCGGAACAGACGCAGTTTAGTACGGTCGGAACTGTAAAAACCGCAGACGGACGGGAAATCAATTTTAATCTCGGATTGTCGATGAGCCGCCGCTTTACAGAGTATGCACAGACGACTTCGGTCGGGGAGTTTGTGCAGATGACAGATCCGCTTGTTATCAATTTAGACACCAATATGACAACGTTATCTGACCAAAAGTTTGAGTTTGACCTTGACTGTGACGGTGTGAAAGATACTATTTCACAGTTAAGCGGAAGAAACGGATTTTTGGCTCTCGATAAAAACGGAGACGGTGTGATTAATGATGGCTCGGAATTGTTCGGGACAAAGAGCGGAGACGGTTTTGCAGATCTTGCGCAGTACGACGAAGACGGAAACGGATGGATTGACGAGAATGATGCAATATTTGAAAAACTTCTTGTGTGGGCAAAAGATGAGAACGGAAAAGATGAGCTTTACACATTGAAGGAAGCAGGTGTCGGAGCGATGTGCCTGCAAAGGGCAGAAACTGATTTTTCTTTGAATTCGTTAAAAGACAATCAGACAAACGGCCGCATCCGTTCAACGGGAATTTTCCTGTATGAAAACGGAAATGTCGGAACCATGCAACAATTGGATTTGGCGCAATAAAACAAAAATGAAAGGGGCTGTAAAAAGCCCCTTTTTTCTTACAAATTTCAGAATTATTTTGTATAGATACGTGAGCGAAAAATGGCATTTAGACAGGAGCTGTGTTTGTTGAAGAGTCCTAACTAAATGAGGTGCCCCTGATTTTCCGAACCAAACAATCGGATCTTTTCAGCCACAACTTTTTTCATGGCATCAATTTCATATGGAATCAGTCCCATCATAGTCTTTTCACCGGCCGCAAGACCTGCTTCAATACCGGCTTTTCCTGCTTTATCGATATCGGTAAAAATATTGACTTTGCAGATTCCGCGCTTTACTGCAATGCGGAAATCTTCATCCGAAAGCCCGCTTCCGCCGTGAAGTACAAGAGGCAGATTTGTCTTTTCAGAGATAACAGATATACGCTCAAAGTCGAGCTTTGGCGGAAATTTATAGTCGCCGTGTGCATTGCCGACTGCGACGGCCAGGCTGTCTACACCTGTGCGGGATACGAAATCCAGTGCCTTATCTGGATCGGTGTAATAGTCACTCGGATTAGCGAGTTTTCCGGCGCCTTCGTTGTCACCGACATGTCCGAGCTCACCTTCGACAGTAACGCCCATGGCATGACATATTTTTACCATCTCAGCTACTTTAGCGACATTTGTTTCATAATCTTCCATGGAGCAGTCATACATAAGAGAAGTAAAACCGAGCTGAAGGGCTTCCATACACCGCTCAAAGGTAAGACCGTGGTCATAATGTACACATACAGGAACGGAAACTTTTTGAGCCATCGGAATCAAGTATTCCGCCACGCGTTCAAGATCCATGGCAGGAAGAAGAACCTGTGCGGTTCCGACCATTACCGGAGCATGAAGTTCTTCGGCTGTTTCAATAACAGCTCTTGCCATTTCAACATTGACGGCATTAAAAAATCCGACACCATACCCGCCTTTTTTGGCAGGTAATAATAAATCATTCATATTTACTAACATATTATAATTCTCCGTTCTTTTTCCATCCGGCGCTGATTTTTTCTTTCAGTTCATCCAGAGGTTTTAAGCCACCGAGTGCGTCGTAAGAAGTGACACAACATGCACCGGTAGCAGTAGCTAACTGCATGGCTGTTTCCGGAGTTTCACCGTTTAAAACGGAAGCAAGGAATGCAGCGATGCTTGTATCGCCTGCGCCTGTACCGGATAAAATGCAGTCAGGAACATAACTTGTTTCAAACCCTTCTTTATCGGCCCACACATTTACATCAAGGCCTATGCGGGAACTGATATCGGAAAGTGTTTCTTTATCGGCTGTTTTATAAAATATACCAGGAGCTCCGCATTTAATAAGAAGCACCTTTACTCCATAGGACATACAAAGGTCGGCGAGAGGTTTGACATCTTTTTCAATATCAAGAATTTCTGTGATATCTTTTCCGCCTGCGCGCAACTGCCACTGGGCGAATCGTTCTTTATCAAGCATAAAACACAGTTCTTCCACGCTCGGCACAAAGAAATCCACATGCAAAAGTACGCGCTTTAAGAGCTTATTCCAATCAAGTTTTCCGGCTTCTGTATCCGGATCGATAGCAGCCATGTCGAGCGAAGTGGCAACACCGGCTTTTCTGACGGATGCCATCAGATTGGCAAGTTGCTCTCCGTCATTTTCGTACATGGCACGCATGAGCGGCGGATAACCGAAATGAAACAGGGCTGCATCAGAAAGCGTTTCCGGGGAAACGTCATCTGCACAAAACGTATTATTTGCTCCCGGGTTATGTAAAAAAATACGGTCTATTCCGGGAACAGCCAACACGACAGAATATGAGGTGGATTCTGCTTCGGAGCGGATCATGAATTTATCTGCATCATATTTTTTTAAAATACCGCAAATCATATCACCGAAAGCATCACATCCGACCTTTCCCATCAGAGAAACGTTAGCGCCAAGCAACTTTAATGCAAGTCCCGTGTTAGCCACGGCTCCTCCGGTATGTACGTCAGCCGCACCGGTTTGTACCAGTTTGCCCGGCGATAGAATATCATCTAATTTGTTTGCTTTTTTATCGGGAAATATCGGTGTGATGTCCAGACAGATATGTCCCGCAACAATAATTTTTTTGCTCATAATAATCACCTATCCTTATCATAACAAAAAAGAATGAAATGGTACACAGGAAAATATATTAATAGGGAACGGAGGATCATAAGGTGAGAAATATTAGGGATTTTTTCCTTCTTCTGCTGTGTTTTTCTTTGTCGGCATATTTCATTTTGTTTTTTAAAAGGCAGGAAAATACGCAGATTTTGGACAACTACAATGTGCTTTCAGAGTTTGCACACAACAACCGTTACTATGTGGTTTGTCAGGAGAAGGGAGTTAGTTTGGAGTTACCGATGGAAAACTATCTGGTCGGTGCTCTTGCCGCAAGTGTTCCGGCGGAGTATGAGGAGGAACTTTTAAAAGCGCAGGCAATTGTGCTTCGGAGTACTTTGTATAAGAAATATAAAGAAGAAAATACAGACGTGCTGAACATACAGACGCCGGAATTTTGGCCGGACCAAATGATGCAGAATATATGGGGAGAAAAGTATGAAGAATATGTAAATAAATGTCTGGATGCGGTTGTACAGACACAGGGAATTTATTTGTCCTACGGGGAGGAACCGGCGGAAGGTTTTTATCATGGGATGAGCGCGGGAAAGACAAGGTCGGGAAAAGAATTGAGCGGAGATGGGGAATATGGTTACCTTAAGGTAACTGAATGTCCGGATAATTTAAGTGCTTTGGATTATGAAAAGGAAATAAAAATATCCGCAAAGAGTGTGGGGCAATTAGATAAGGCGGTGAGAAATGAGGAGGGATATGTGATTTCTCTACATAAAGATGGAGAACAAATTTCCGGTGAAAAAATGAGTGAAAATTATGGATTTTTGTCCTCGAATTTTACGTGGGAAGAGGAAGGAGATTCTTACATTTTTAAAATAAAAGGAAAAGGGCACGGTTTCGGACTGGATCAATATTACGGAAATGTGTTAGCAAAAAAAGGGAGAGATTATCGCGAAATACTTACGTGTTTCTTTGATGGGATTACTTTTGAAAGAATGGAATAATTTACAAAAAAGAAGGAAAAACTATCACCGAGGTGATAATTATGAGCAAAAAAAACATGAATCAAAAGAAAAGCCTGATTTTTTCTACGGCAGTAGTTATTACGGGATGTATTGCGACTGCAATTTACGTGAATCAGAGCATGAATACGGTAACAGATTACAAAATCGATCTTTCGCAAATGGATGTGAAGGAACCGGAACAAAACGGTATTGTGAACGATCCGGAACTTGGGAGCGGGGCCTCTTTAGCGCGGGTAAGCGGACAGGATGTTGTGAATACTTATCCCGAGGAACCATCGGAGGATGTCGTAAAAAAAGCAACTTCGCAGGACAGCAAAATAAAGGAAAAAGAGCCGGTTGCGGAAACAGCATCAGAGTCGGTGGTTATGCCTGCACAGGATTTGGCATTTGAAAAAGAGGATGGCATGGGATGGCCTCTGGTAGGAGATGTCATACTAAATTACAGCATGGACAGTGCGGTTTATTTTGCGACGCTGATGCAGTATAAATATAATCCTGCCATCTTGATTTCTGCGATGCAGGGAGATAATGTCAGTGCTTGTGCAAAAGGACAAGTTGTAAAAATCGGCGAATCTGCAGAACAGGGAAAATATGTTGTCATGAATTTGGGAAACGGTTATGAAGTTACCTACGGACAACTTGAAAATCTTCAGGTGGAAGAAGGGACAATTGTTGCACGCGGACAGGTCATCGGAAATGTGGCAAAAACTACAAAGTATTACTCTGTGGAAGGAGATCATCTTTCGCTGATGATTACAAAGGATGGAGAGACCGTGGACCCGCTCACTCTTTTAGATTAGGTAAATGCGATGATTGTGATAAAAAATGCAAAAGTATTTACGATGGAGAAAGAAGGTATCCTGGAGGGCGGAGCTGTTTGGGTGGAAAATGATGTCATCCGGAGTGTGGGAAAATCTTTGTCTGTCCCGCCGTCTGCACGCGTGATTGATGCTAAGGGGTGTATGCTTTTTCCGGGATTTATTGAGGCGCACTGTCATATGGGGATTACCGAAGAAAAAAAGGGCAGAGAGGGAGATGACTGCAATGAATGTGTTAATCCGCTCACCCCGTATCTTCGTGCAATTGATGCGATAAACCCGATGGATGCTGCATTTCATAATGCAGTAGCGGCAGGAATTACTTCTGCCATGATAGGTCCGGGAAGTTCTAATGTGGTCGGCGGTCAATTTGCATTTGTAAAGACGCACGGAAGATGTGTGGATGAGATGATACGGTTAGCTCCTGCTGCGATGAAAGTGGCTTTTGGGGAGAATCCGAAAATGAATTACGGAATGAAAGATAATTCTCCCTATACCCGGATGTCTATTGCGTCGATGCTCCGAAAAGAATTACTGTGTGCAAGAAATTATATAAAGACTCACCCGTATATGTCCCCGCCGGGGATAGAAGAAAATCCGGAAGATGAGTTCAGGTATGGCTGTTACAGGGATGTTTTTTACGGAAAGATTCCGCTGAAGGTACATGCGCACAGAGCAGATGACATCATGACGGCCATACGGATTGCAAAAGAATTCGGGATCGGCCTGACTTTTGATCATTGCAGTGAAGGTCATTTGATTGCAGACCACATTGCAAAGAGCGGATTTCCTGCCATTGTCGGACCGGATCTTGCAAGCAGAAACAAAATAGAAGTACAGAATATGGCATTTAAAACAGCAGGAATTCTTGAAACAGCGGGCGTCACGGTGGCAGTTACAACCGACCACCCGGTCTCTTTAATTCAGTCGCTGCCTCTTTGCAGTGCGCTGGCAGTAAAAGAAGGACTTTCCACGGAGGGAGGACTGCGTGCTTTAACGATAAACGCAGCGCGGATTTGCAGGATGGATCACAAAGTCGGAAGTATCCGGGAAGGGAAAAAGGCAGATCTGGTTCTTTTTAAGGGGCATCCGTTTGAAACATTTTCAAAAGTTTTGTTTACTATGATTGACGGTGAAATCGTATATCACGACAGAGAAATGTATCTTTAACTCTTTACCAGTCTAAGCACGTGAGTTATAATAAAATGGTGTGCGGAGGTTGATTTTAGACAATGCAGAAGAGAAAAATATCAGCAATTTTGATACTCTGCCTGATGATGTTATGCGCCTGTCAAAACAGTCCGAAGGAACCGGAAGCGGCGGAAGAGGTACAGAGCGATTATGAAGTGGAAATGGAACATCGGGAGGGTTTTGTCGGTGAAGAAGCTTACGAACAAAGCTTTACAAGACCGAAGATAAATTCAAATATATTTGTAGATTTAATGGGATATGCGCCGGACGATAAGAAATATGCTTATTTTGTGGGAAATGATCTTTCCGAGTCATTTTATGTTTTTGAAACAGCGACGGACGAATGTGTATACACCGGAACGCTCAAAAAAATGGCGAACCAAAAACATGACGGAAAGCAGGTTTACAAGGGTGATTTTTCCGAAGTCACAGAGCCCGGCGTATACTACATACAGACTGCGGTAATCGGACAGTCCTATACATTTCGAATTGATGAAAGTCGTTATGAGAGCCAGTATGACGAACTGAAGAAAGAGTTTCTTGCACTTTCGCCGGAAGAATATTACGGAAAACCTGAAGGCAGAGAGGATAGAATGCAGATTTACTATTCTTTCCAAAAGTTGGTTACTGCTTACCAGTTTTTCCCGGAGTCGCTCGGTGAAGATTTCGAAAAGAAACTGGAAGAACATGCGGAGTGGCTGCTTGCAGGGAGAGAGGAGCTTCTGTTGGAGCGCGATGTGCAGCAGAAGGAAGCGCAGTGGCGTCCGAATTATGCACAGCCTCAGGAAGAGGAAAAGGAATATGTCAGCGAGGATTATGTATTTGTCTCTTCGATGGCAGCAGGATATACCGTGTTGCAACCGTATAATGCGCCTCTTGCGGGGAAATGTCTGGGTCAGGCACAGAAAGCATATCAGGGCTGTGCGCGTTATAAGCTGACAGGTGATGTCCGGTATATGGCAGCAGCATCGCTGTTCCGTGCAGTCGGCAATTACACATATCATGCAATTATAAAAGAAAAATATGCACAGCAGGAATCGGAATTCGAGAAGTTGAAAGATGAAAAAAGTCTGTTGTGTGATGAAATTCTTTGGGGAAATTTGTTTTATATGACCGCAATCAAAGGGGCAGATTTGGAAATTTGTGATAAGCAGATGAGCGACCTTATGGATTTATGTGCGGGTTATATGGATAAGGCACCGACACGGGCGTTTGGATTGATTCGCGGAAAAGAAGAATCTTTGGAGTGCTCTGTTTGGTTGACGATTGCAGATTATATTATTGTAAGTTTAGAATACCGTAACGTGTGTAAAGAACAAATTCATCCGCTTCTTTACCGGATGGAAGAAATGGAACTTTCACACGAACAGAAAACGGCACTTCTTATGCTTCTTGTAAATCTTGCAGAAAGTGAGGAAAAGGAATGAAAATCGTAGTTTTGGCAGGAGGAACCAGCACAGAACGTGATGTTTCTCTGATAACCGGAAAAATGGTGTATCAGGCACTGAAAGAAAACGGACATCAGGTAGTACTTCTTGATGTGTTTATGGGATATACAGAAAGTGATTGCAAGGATATTTTTTCGATTGAAAAAGATTGGTCGGCCAGTGTCGGCGGTATCCGTGAGACAAATCCGGATATTGAGGCAATTAAGAAAAAAAGAGACGGCAATGGATTTTTCGGCCCGAATGTGATGGATATTTGCCATCAGGCAGATATTGTGTTTATGGGACTTCACGGTGAAAACGGTGAGGACGGAAAAGTGCAGGCTGCTTTGGATTTGGAAGGAATTAAATATACAGGAACAGGTCCGCTCGGAGCAGCGGTATCTATGGACAAAGGATTATCGAAACAGATTTTTGCAGGAAGCGGTGTTCCGACTCCGCAGGGTTATACTCTCCGCAAAGGGGATCAACTTCCGCAGGATATGGTTTACCCGGCAGTTGTAAAAGCTTGTAACGGAGGTTCCAGCGTCGGTGTTTACATGGTAAATGATGCAAAGGAATGCGAAAAGGCCATTGAGCAGGCATATGCCTATGACTCGCAGGTAATTGTGGAGCAGTACATAAAGGGAAGAGAGTTCTCAATCGGTGTAATCGAAGGAAAAGCTCTTCCGATTATAGAAATTGCACCGCTTGAAGGTTTTTACGATTATAAAAACAAATATCAGGCAGGAAGCACGATTGAGACTTGTCCGGCTGAGATTTCAGAAGAATTGACATGCAAAATGCAACAGTTTGCGGAGAAAGCATATGAGGCATTGCATATTGAGTCGTATGCACGAATTGATTTTATGATGAATGAAAACGGAGACATGTTCTGTCTGGAGGCGAATACACTTCCGGGCATGACACCGACCTCCCTTCTTCCGCAGGAGGCGAAAGAAATCGGATATGATTTCGGAAAATTATGTGAGTGGCTGATTGAAGTTTCACTCCGAAAGTATGAAAAATAACAGGGGAATGATCATGATGAAACATATGACACCGGAAAATATAGCCCGCGTTTGTAAAGGGACATATTTCGGACCGGAGAATATAAAGCAGAAATGCGTTACAAGTATTACGACAGATTCGAGGGTGGCAGAGAAGGACGGATTGTTTGTGGCATTGCGCGGAGAGCGTGTAGACGGACATTCGTTTATATCGCAGGTTCGGGAAAAAGGAGTTCTTTGCGTAGTTGTGGAGGAGCAACCGGAAACAGAGTGTCCGTACATCCTTGTAGAGAGTACATATCAGGCAATGAAAGATATGGCGGCGTTTTACCGCGGGCAGCTTTCGTGCAAGGTGGTAGGTATTACCGGAAGCGTCGGAAAGACGAGTACGAAAGAGATGATTGCAGGCGTTTTGGGAGCAAAATATAATGTCTTGAAAACGGCCGGAAATTTTAACAATGAACTCGGAGTACCGATGACATTGTTCCGCATCCGCGAAGAGCATGAAGTGGCGGTCGTTGAAATGGGAATCAGCGATTTCGGAGAAATGAGCCGTCTGACAGCCATGGTAAAACCGGATATTTGTGTCATCACAAATATTGGCGAGTGTCATTTGGAAAATCTCGGAGACCGTGACGGTGTTCTTCGGGCAAAAACAGAAATATTTGAATGTCTTGCGCCGGACGGAACGGCTGTTTTGAACGGTCAGGATGATAAGCTGATAACGATTGGGGAAGTAAACGGAAAGAAACCGTGCTTTTTCGGAAGTGAAGAATGCTATGCAGAAAATATAGTTAGCAGAGGCTTACTTGGAACATCTTGTGTTATCCGGAGTAAAGATATGGTGATAGATGCAGACATATGCGTTCAGGGTGCACACCAGGTAAAGAATGCGATGGCAGCAGTTTGCGTAGCACAACTTTTCGGTCTTACAAAAGAGGAAATAGAAAAAGGAATCAAGAGCGTTGTAGCACTTCCCGGAAGAGGTCAGATTATAGCAGGCGACAGATTTACTTTGATAGACGAGAGTTATAATGCAAATCCGGTTTCCATGAAAGCGACGCTCGATGCATTGGCGCAGACAGAAGGAAGAAGAGTTGCGATTCTCGGAGATATGTTTGAACTTGGAGAAAATTCCGATGCGCTTCACGCAGAGGTAGGAAGTTATGCAGGGGCAAGCGGAATTGACCTTTTAATCTGTATCGGAGAAAATGCCAAGCATATCTATGCAGGTGCGGCGATGGAGAATAAAGCGTACTTTGATACAAAGGAAGACTTCCTGTTAAAGAGAGAAGAATTGTTGGAAACAGGAGATACAATATTAATAAAAGCATCACACGGAATGCAGTTTGAAACAATGAAAAAAGAATTGGCCGATTAGACCAATTCTTTATTTTTTTCATGATTTTCAATTAAAATTTTGCTTACATATTTTCCGATATGACGACGGTCTTCCGGATCAAGATCAGACATATAGAACGGCTTAGAAAATTCCATAATTACATGTTGTTTTTCTACGCGGGGCATATGTGCCTCAAAAATATTTCTTGTATTGTTGTACGTGACAACAACAATCGGACATTTTGATTTTTCGGCCATTTTAAAGCTGCCGTCATGGAAAGGCAAGAGAATCTCGTCAGTCTTATTACGCGTACCTTCCGGGAATACAGAAACAGAAACGCCCTCTTTCAAAAGTTCAATATTTTTTAAGATGACTTTCAGACCTTGCTTGATGTCACTGCGGTCAATAAATGTACTGTCGATAAGCATCATCCAGTGGCAAAGAAGAGGGTATCGGAGCATTTCCTTTTTTGCAAGAAAACTGATTGGCCCCGGAGCATGCATAGCAAGAAGATGGATATCGAAATAGCTTCTGTGGTTACCGACATAGAGTACAGCCTGATCTTTTGGAATATTTTCAAGGCCGATGGTAGTAACTTTCGTTCCGGCAAGAAATACACACACACCAAGTCCCCACTTTACAATGGCATTGGATGTTTTTCTGCGGAGCTGTGGATTAAATTTATTAATAATCCATTCGATAATCATAACCGGTATCGTAAGAATTAAAAATAGTATTAAAAAAATTAATATAGCAAAAAAACGAATCATAATTTTCACCCTTTCTACATTTTAAACAAAGCACATTATATCATAGTTTGTGTATTGTTTCCATAGAATATAAAAAAAGCAGGGAGCAACAGATTGAGAAAGTGGATATGTTTTGTGGTACTTGCCGTATTGCTGACAGGATGCAGAGCAGACAAAATCGACGAGAAAAAAATAACAGATTTAGAATATACGGTAACAAGCGAAGAACGCTTGCCGGAGGAACTGAAAGTTTTGGTGGAAGGAAAAAAGGAACAGCCGTTTAAAATGACATATCATGACGGTGATTATTTGTATATTTGCCAAGGTTACGGAACACAACCGACCGGAGGATACAGTATACAGGTGGAAGAAGTGTACAGGACTTCAAATGCGATTTATTTTTCAGCAGTTCTCATAGGCCCGTCCGCGACAGAGCTAAAAACAGAAAAAGAAACGACACCTTATATTGTTGTAAAAACAGAATATCAGGATATGACAGTTGTCTTTGACTGACAAAATGTTGTATGATAGAAGGCAGAGAAAACATAAGGAGGAACTCCGTATGAAATTAATTTCGGGAGGTACAATTGTGGATCCGGTAACGGGAACCATGTACCGAAAAGACATTTTGATAAAAGACGGAAAAATCGGGAAAATTGACGAACATATCAATCCTGAGGATTATGAGGATGTGCAGGTAATCCGTGCAGACGGCAAAAAGATAGGGCCGGGACTTGTGGATGTCCATGTGCATTTCCGTGATCCGGGATTTACCTATAAAGAAGACATTGAAACAGGGGCTGTGGCAGCAGCAAAGGGCGGATTTACAACCGTGGTACTCATGGCTAACACAAAACCGTCTGTTGATAATGTTGAGACGCTTTCCTATGTAATAGAGAAAGGGGAAAAAACAGCAATTCGTGTGCATACATGTGCGAGCATCACCGAGTCTTTAAAGGGTGAGACGATGACAGACATGGACGGTTTGAAGGAAGCGGGAGCTGTCGGATTTACAGATGACGGAATTCCGATTCTTTCGGAGGGACTTGTCCGTAAAGCAATGGAAAAGGCGGTGCAGCTTGATGTGCCTCTCAGTTTTCACGAAGAAGATCCGGCATATATTGAAAATAACGGAATTAACCGTGGTAAGGCTTCGGAACATTTCGGTATCGGAGGTTCTGACCGAATGGCGGAGATCAGTCTTGTCGAGCGTGATTTGGAAATTGCTTTGGAGACAGGAGCCATTTTCAATGTCCAGCACATTAGCACGAAGGAGAGTGTGGAACTTGTCCGTAGGGCAAAGGCAAAAGGTTCGAACATTCATGCAGAGGCAACGCCGCATCATTTCACATTGACAGAGGAGGCGGCTATTGAGTATGGAACGCTTGCGAAAATGAATCCGCCGCTTCGCGAGGAAGCAGACCGTCTGGCAGTCATTGAAGGACTCAAGGACGGAACGATTGATTTGATTGCAACCGACCATGCGCCTCACAGCGAGGAGGAAAAGAGTCGTCCGGTCACAGAAGCACCGAGCGGAATTATCGGCCTTGAAACGGCTTTTGCGTTAGCAATAAGCAACTTGGTAAAACCGGGGTACCTGACGCTTCCGCAGCTTTTCGACCGAATGAGTCTTGCGCCGGCTAAAATGTATCATCTGCCATACGGAACAATAGAGGAAGGCGGAGTTGCGGATCTTATTATTTTTGATGATGAAAAGCAGGTGACATTCAATAAATTTGTGTCACGTTCGTCGAATTCCCCATTCCTCGGACAGACATTTTATGGTACGATTGATATGACGATTTGCAAGGGTGAAATTGCATACGAAAAATAAACAGACAGAAAGGAAATCACTATGGCACAGAAGAAAAAAGTGACAGCAAAAGTGTTCCGACAGGATGAGATTGCAGTCGGAATTTATGATATGTGGATTGAGACGGATTTGGCAAAGGATGCAAAGCCGGGTCAGTTTATCAGCGTTTATCCGAAAAATCAGGCGACGCTTCTTCCGCGTCCGATCAGTATCTGCGAGGTAAATGAGGAGAAGACGATGCTTCGTATTGTTTATCGTGTGGCAGGTCAGGGAACAACAGAATTTTCAAAATATCATACCGGAGAAGAAATCACGATTCTCGGAACGCTCGGAAACGGTTTTCCGCTTGAAAAAGCAGACGGAAAGAGAGTCTTTCTTATGGGAGGAGGTATCGGAATTCCTCCGATGCTTCAGCTTTCCAAAGAACTTTCTGCACGTGGAAAAGCAGATAAGATCAGTGCAATTCTCGGTTACCGCAACGAGTTATTTCTTTACGAAGATTTCAAACCTTATGCGGATGTTTATGCAGCAACAGAAGACGGAAGCAGCGGAAGCAAAGGTACGGTTATGGATGCCATCAATGAAAATAATCTTGCGGGCGACGTAATTTTTGCCTGCGGACCGATGCCGATGCTTCGTGCTATCAAACAGTTTGCAGAGGCTAATCAGATGGAAGCGTACATTTCTCTTGAGGAGAGAATGGCGTGTGGTGTAGGAGCTTGTCTTGGCTGCGTATGCACAACGAAAGAAGTGGATCATCACTCTCATGTAAAAAATGCAAGAATTTGTACCGACGGTCCGGTATATGATGCAAAGGAGGTAATGATCTGATGAATACAAAAGTTACGATTGCAGGAGTTGAATTTAAGAATCCGGTTATGACAGCTTCCGGAACATTCGGCTCAGGTATGGAATATGGTGAATTTGTCGATTTAAATAAACTCGGTGCTGTTGTGACCAAAGGAGTGGCAAATGTACCTTGGCCGGGGAATCCGACGCCGCGTGTGGCAGAGACTTACGGTGGAATGCTCAATGCCATCGGACTTCAGAATCCGGGTATTGAGGTGTTTGTGGAAAGAGACCTTGAGTTTCTTAAACAGTATGACACAAAAGTAATTGTGAATGTGTGCGGAAAGAGCATCGAAGATTATGTGGAAGTGGTAGAGCGACTTTCCGACGAGGCAGTGGACATGCTTGAGATTAATGTTTCCTGTCCGAACGTAAAAGAAGGTGCCATTGCTTTCGGTCAGAATGCAAAAGCTCTTTCTGAGATTACGGCAGAAATCAAAAAGAAAGCAAAACAGCCGGTAATTATGAAGCTCAGCCCGAACGTGACGGACATCACGGAGATGGCAAAAGCAGCAGAGGCAGCAGGTGCGGATGCACTTTCTCTCATCAATACGATTACCGGTATGAAAATTGATATTCACAAAAGAGCGTTTGCTCTGGCTAACAAGACCGGAGGAATGAGCGGTCCGGCAATTAAGCCTGTGGCAGTGCGCATGGTTTATCAGGTGGCAAATGCTGTACGGATTCCGATTATCGGAATGGGTGGTATTGCAAATGCGGAAGATGCCATTGAATTTATGATGGCAGGAGCAACGGCTGTTTCTATCGGAGCCATGAACTTTATCAATCCTTATGCAACTGTTGAGACAGTGGCAGGTATTGAGAAGTTTATGCAGGAAAAGGGTATTGCGGATATCAATGAGATTGTTGGTTGTGTGAAGTAATGTAAGGACTATATTGTTTGCCTCGGGCAAACAATATAGTCCTTTTTTATGCGTAGAATATATAATGTGGGCAAGAAATGATGAAAAACAGAAGAAACATGCCCAGCAAATATATAGGAAGTTAAGAAGCCGTGGGCAAGAAAAGGGCGAAAAGATAATAAACTTGCCCAAAGAGAATGAAGAAAGATGCGAAAAGAGATGGTAAGGAGAGTTGAAGTGGGCAAGAAATGATGAAAAACAGAAGAAACATGCCCGGCAAATATATAG
>JAZQDJ010000121.1:0-3211 GCA_045546735.1 Lachnospiraceae bacterium
ACCGTTGCGTGATTACGTCCAGGATGGTTCTGGAATTGGTAGAAAGCAGTATTTTCCCCGTACTTCTGTCTACCGAGACAATTCTCAGATTTCTGACGAAATTGTCAAACTGGGTTTCGTTGAGGTTGTATTTTAATTCCTCCAGCACGAGATCCCATTTTCCGATGTCATCGGGTGTCAGATTTTCTTTCATTAATTTTCCCCTGTACATGCGTGGTTCAGGCGCATGATTTTCGGAATTTCCATGTTTCTGCTGATGAGTTCCCCTGTTGGTCTTTGTCGGAAAGGCAGTGAAAACACAGTTTTTCGATAAAGAATGGTACCAGTGCCCGGCTCTGTTTCTGCCTCTGGCGGATTCGCGCCTGTTCCGGGTCCTGTTCGCGGAGTTTGATCATAGAAAAACGAATGAAAATTCCCTCAGACAGATTGAATAGTTACAAATCATCAAGGATTCCGCCGCAATGCCGGTTTTTGTATTTAACGCTGAAAAAATCTCCCTTCAGACGGTCGACAGGGAGAAGTTCCTGTAAAGAAAGTGGTTTTTGCGCCAGACTGTTAAGGACAGTTTTTTCAAAAAGCGCGATGACCCTTTCTATGGCGTTATATTCTATGATATGATCAGGTCACGGAATGTGGCTGGTCAGCTTCCGGCAGACAGCGGCAGAGAATAATACAAAAAGTGTATATACCTGAGTTATCCACAGAGATTATACATCCTCGGAGAGAAAATAACAAGCGATTGCCCTTTTTGTCCACAAAAACCTGTTTTTCCACAGAAAATCTGTCCACAGGGCTGTGAAAAAGTTTCCTACATTAGTAAGGGGACAAAAAGCGTCGTTCGCGAAAACCGGTTTTTGACAGACAGATTATTTTTCAAAAACCATTTTACGGATTTGTTTTTCTGATTGACATCGCAAAAACCGATATGTATAATCCCGTCTTCGACAGTTGGAAAAAGGAAAAAAGGCGAAACTCATTGCGATTACTTGAGTTTCGCCTTTTCTAATCGGTGACGGTTTGTGGTATGGAAACGTCACTTTGAAATTTTTTTAATTTTTTTGTTCAGTTCCTTTGGAAGGTAGTGTTTTCTGTCCAGATCCAAGGGATAGATCGAATTCAGTGCTGTTAATATGCGGGAGCCGGTATAAGTCGCCATGTAGTACATATCTCTGACATTGGCAACCTTCAGGTTCTGTAGCGTTTCAATAATTTCATTCGTTGTAAAGTGTTCTCCGGCATCATCCAGTTTCTTTTCCAGTAATCGATAGATTAGCAATGCCGTGTAGCAGATCATAAAATGCGCGGTGATTCTTTCCCGGTTATGATGATATACCGGTCGACCTGAGAAATTGGTTTTCATTACGCGGAAACAATCTTCTATGCGATGTCGTCTGGAACTGATATCGATAATGGTCTGCGCATCGTCATCCAGATTAGTCGCGATTGCATAGAATCCATCATATTTTTCTTCCTTCGCGATTAAATCCTGATTCAAACTATACTGATCGACAGCTTTTTCGCCATTCTTTCCTTTTGAATTTCTTTTAATAAAACGGGTTACATCATGAGGTCCTTTTTTAAACGTTTCCGGATCCATTTTTTTCAATAGTTCACGGGCTCTTTCAATCTGGCGGTTTCGGATGTATCGCTGGTATTCCATCATTTTTCTTGAAAAGGTAATGACCAGATTCTGTTGTAATACCCCTTTCACTTTGACCTGTCTGGTTTTTCCGTTTTTAAGCGTTTTCTCTTCGAAGAACCCCATATCCAACAGATTGTCAGCGGGGACGATTTTGTAGGCTTTATCTTCATACAGCCCCAGATTATCCGGATGTTTGTGATCGAAGGTCTGCATTTCCTTAATCGAGATTTTTTTATCGGAAGAAAGCAGCCGGTAGTCAAAGTCATTAAATACAGCCTGCTGGAGCTTATCCGATAATTTTTTTATGGATTGTGTAATGACAAAAGCCCGCCCGCCCATGGCATTAAATTTACGAATATTGTAGGAACCAAGTCCGGCATCGGCACAATAGATGAAGGGCTTGCCTTTCAACATTTTCGTGAGTTTTTTCTCCGATGGAACAGCGGTGGTCTGTTCGTTATCGGAACCGGAAACCAGACACATGGAAAGAGGAATTCCATCCGCGTCCATAAACAGACCCATTTCAACAAGAGGATTCGGGCGATGTTCTTTGCTGAATCCGTACTTGCGGAACCCTTTGATCACTTCGCCGGTCACTTCATCCACGTAATCGTCATCCGGTGATTCGGTTTCAAAGTAGAAATTGGTGCAGTCATAATAGCATACGGACGTATTGCGCTTAACAATTTTCTGACTGTTTTCAAACAGATGAGAAATATACTCATCAAAATGGCTTTCGAGAAGATCCATGGTTCTCAAAATATGGACATACTCAAATTCCGGTTTTTCATAATACGCGGATAAGCGGCGGTGTGTATTCCGTTTGGAACCGGGATACAGAATGCGTGCATAGGTAAGAAAGCGGTTCACCAGATTGGGATCGAATTCAATTTTACTGTCCTCAGTGATCTTTTTAAAAAAGGACGAAATCTCCAGATCATGATACAACTGCTGAAGGTAGAAGTACCCAATATTGGACAGAGTAGAAGACGAAGCAGGATCATCCGTAGCCGTGACTTTTTCATCAAAGTTAATGGAGACTTCCATGGTAACTTTGCCTTTTTTCCACTCCTCATTGTATTTCGCGACCTGTTCTTTGGCGTAAGCCAGAGGATCGTCTGTGATCGCGAGAAGCTCCGAATGTTTCCCGATGCGTGCGACATTTCTGGTAGAAGTTTTCTTGCCGTTGCGAAACCCCTGTTGGATAAAGTAGGTTGGGTTTTTTGATTTTCTGTCGTACCAAAGTTTCATATCCGATTATACCATAAAATCAATAACAACACAACACCACACAACAAAAAAATTTAAAAAATTTGACGAACAAAAAATGCGAAAAGCCGCTGAATAAGCGGCTTTTGACCATGTGGAAAAACATTTTTTAGGGCAGTAACTGTCGAAAACCCGTTTCCCTGTTTCTCTCTCGTCAGAAAAAGCTGGCCGATCAGTGAACAGTAACACGGCTTCCGAAGAAAACGGAGACTCTGCCCCTCTTTCCTGTTGACAAATGAATATGCGCTATGATCCCGTCTTCGACAGTTGGAAAAAGGAAAAAAGGCGAAACTCATTGCG
>JAZQDJ010000122.1:0-1787 GCA_045546735.1 Lachnospiraceae bacterium
GCAGTGTATTCTCATATAAGGTATCGCAAGTGGTAAAATCATCCTTCCAAAGCGCCAATGCAGTATCGCAGTGCAAGTCAAACACAGGAAAATTCATTGAAAAGCATCCTCCAAATGATGTATTTCCGGTTTCAATGTTTCCAATCCTTGAGGCGCATAAATCTCTATCACATCAAATCTGGGCTGTAAAGCTGTTGGATTTTGAGAAAGAAATAATTCTGCAGTTGTCCGTATGCGATTTTGTTTGTGAAAATCCACATATTCCATTGCGCTGGCAAAGCGATCACTTTTTCTCAATTTTACCTCGACAAATACCAGATATTGACGATTTGAAACAATCAGATCGATCTCACCGAAACGGCAGCGATATCCAGACGCTACAATCTTATACTTTTTCCTCTGCAAATAGTCCGCAGCCAGAGCCTCTCCCCAGGCGCCAACAATATTATTTCTTCCCATATAGCTTTTTTAAAAAAGTAATACGGTGAATTGGAGAAGGACCGTGTTCGATGATTGCAGTATAGTGCGCCTTTGTGCCGTATCCTTTATGTATCTCAAATCCATAATCAGGATAGGTTTCAGCCATTTCCGTCATATAATTGTCCCGGGTAACTTTTGCCAGGATCGACGCAGCAGCAATGCTTGCGCTTTTTCCATCCCCACCGATAACGGTTTCCACCGGAACCCCAAAATCCTTCGTGCGGTTTCCGTCAATAAGAACAAAATCCGGTTTTATATTAAGACCGTTAATCGCACGTTCCATCGCTAAATAGGTAGCCTGCAGAATGTTTATTTCATCGATTTCCTTGTGATCTGCAAAAGCAATTGCGTAGGCAACTGCCTTTTCACATATAATTGGAAATAATTCACGCCGTTTTTTGTCCGAAAGTTTTTTACTGTCGTTTAGACCCGGTATGTCAATATCGTATGGCAATATAACAGCTGCAGCACAAACAGGACCCGCCAAAGGACCTCGGCCGGCTTCATCAACACCACAAATGATTTGAAAACCTTCTTGCATGTGTTTTTTCTCATATTCCCACATATTGTTCATGTTACATCCTCCGGAATTTCAAGGGTAAAATGTCCAAGTTTTCCTGATCTGTATTCGTCAAGTAAAACTTTTGCCATTCTTTCCGTATGAATTTCGCCCCGTGACAATAAATATCCGCGTTTTCTGCCCGCTTCTTCCAATAATACGTATCCGGGTGTTCCCTGTTCCGCTTCCACTTTATAGCGTTCTTTCAAGACGTGCGGATAATACTTGTGCAGAAGCTCCATAAGCCTGACTGCCAGCTCCTCAATGTCGATCACACCCTCTTTGACAGCGCCGGTATACGCGAGCATCATGCCTACTTCCGGGTCTTCAAACTTGGGCCATAGGATACCAGGTGTGTCCAGCAGAAGCAATCCGCTATCTACTGTAACCCACTGTTTTCCGCGAGTAACACCGGGACGATTCTCGGCCTTTGCTCCCTTCCGTCCGGAAATCTGGTTGATTAAAGTGGATTTGCCCACATTGGGAATACCAACTACCATAACCTTTAAAGGCTTATTCATTCCCTTTGCCATATTCCGTTCTATTTTTTCTTTTAATACAGAGCGGACTGCTGGCTGAAAATTCGAAATACCTTTTTTGGACTTACAATCCGTTGCAATAGCAGCAAATCCTTTCTGTTTAAAATAATGAAGCCATTTTTTTGTAGCTTCATGATCTGCAAGATCCATTCGATTCAGCACAATGATTCTGGGTTTATTAAGTCGGAGGCCAAGCGGTCTTAGGAAGA
>JAZQDJ010000123.1:0-2016 GCA_045546735.1 Lachnospiraceae bacterium
GGTGTTTTTTAAGAAGTTCCTTATCAACACGGGGCTTTTTATAAAAACCCTCGGTAAATCCTGCAGAAACAAGTTTTATAAGGTTTTTATAACCGGTGTTGTTTTCGCAAAGAAGTACAAGGTGATAGCTCCAGTCCATAAGATGCTCTTTACTGAATCTGGAACGGTTTGCAACATAAACTTCGCATCCGATGACCGGTTTTATTCCGTATTTATTTGCTTCACGGTAAAAATCAATAACGCCATACATTGCGCCGTGGTCGGTAATCGCCACAGCGGTCTGTCCCAGTTCTTTAACGCGCGGAATAAGTTTTTTTATTCTGCAGGCGCCATCGAGCAGGCTGTATTCTGTATGGAGATGAAGATGTGCAAAGCTCATGTTTTCCTCCCTGATTTATTATGCAAGTTCCGCCTCTTCCTCGTTATGGACAGTCATTCCGTGGCGGAGCCAATCGCCTTTAAGATATTTCACAAAATATATTACTGCTTTAAGAAGTTCATCACTGCAAACTACCGTCATAACAAGAAGCGGATCAAGTTTCAGCAAAAGTCCGCATATCGAACCAAGAACACCTTTCATGAAAAGCGCAGAAAAAACATCGATCTTTGCAACAAAACCGGTATCTCCGCCTGCCCTGAGCACTCCGGCGCCGAGATTCCAGCTTGTTCCATAACAAATGTCAATATATGCGCAAACAAGAAGCATCTTAAGAATATAGTCCGCAGTTGTTTCCGAACAAACGATAAAGCTTGGGGCAAAAGGCCTTATTATCATGACTATCGATGCCATAAATACACCGACTCCGAGTCCTCCCAAAAGGAAAACTTTGCTCCATTTTCTTGCCTCTTCATCTCTTCCAGCACCGATCATATTGCCCATAAGAATAAGTGAAGAGTTTGCAAATCCGCACATGGCAACAGTTGAAAGATCAAGAATTACAAGAACAAGGCTGTATGCGGCAAGAAATTCCTTGCTGTATTGCCCGAGTATTGCGGATTGTATCGTCATTCCGAATCCCCAAATAAATTCGCTGAAGAAAACAGGAATTCCAAATTTGATGAAAGCCGGAACATACTGTTTCGTCTTTGCAAAAATATAATGCATGCGGAAATTTATACGGTTCTCGAACTTATACATATAGATGAGCACAAGAATAACTTCCAGCGTTTTGCTGATTGCTGTTGCAATTGCAGCACCCATGACTTCAAGTCTTGGAGCACCGAGGTTTCCATAGATGAGCACCCAGTTGAGACCCAGATTTGTAAGGCAGGAACAAGTATATACTGCAACGGAAATTTTAACGTCGTGTATTGCCCTGAGATTGGAAAGGAATGTGGTGGAAATTGCCGGGATGGCATAGAACCATCCCATTATGCCAAGATATTCAACGCCATATGCAATAACTTCCGGATCGCTTGCAAAAATGCGCATCACCGTTTCCGGAATGGTAAGGGTTACTGCCGAAAGCAAAAGGCCCGCAATAATATTTATACGCATTGCAAGACCGATCATATCACGGATAGGATCGATTTTGTTTTGTCCCCAATATCTTGCAGTTATTACAACGGTTCCCATGCTTATTCCCCAGACAAACATGTTATAAAAAACATAAAGGGAGTTCACCTGGTTGATTGCTCCAAGCTGGGCTTCTCCAACGGATCCGATCATTATGGTATCAAGCATATTTACCAGAACCGATACAAAGTTCTGGGCCGCAACCGGAATTCCGATTTTGAACATCTGTTTTATAAGTTCTTTTTTTGTATACATCTGTTCCATTGTTTACTCTATTTTTCCGTTTCTGAGATTATTTGCAATCTCGCTTATTTTTTTAAGTCTGTGGTTGATTCCAGATCGGGAAAGCGGAGGTTCAACCGATTCACAAAGTTCGCGCAGAGACATTTCAGGATTTTCAAGGCGCAAAAGCGCAACCTGGCGGAGTTCTTCCGGAAGGAAGCTTTCATCTTTTTTATCGAATATGTATTTTATAAGTCGGAGGCCAAGCGGTCTTAGGA
>JAZQDJ010000124.1:0-2157 GCA_045546735.1 Lachnospiraceae bacterium
CCGCCTGCATGCGTGAGCATCAAACGTTCCATCGTCGTCTCACGCGGAACTCCGTACTCCCATACAGTAAGCTCTTTTGTCATATCGTGATGATTATTATTTACCATTACAAGCATCTGCTCATCTTTATTGAAACGCGCATATGCAATAAAGTTGTAATCAGAAAGAGCCTTCTTTAAAGAACCTGTCTTCAGTTCCGGATTTTCTTTGTGGATGCGGATCATTTCTTTGTGGAAATGAATCAAATCATGATCCTCTCTTCCCCACGGATACGTACGTCTGTTATCCGGATCTGTAAAACCGCAAAGTCCGGCCTCATCACCATAGTAAATTGTCGGAGCACCCGGCCAGGTCATCTGCACAGCAACCGCTTCACGCATCACCGCTTTGTTGACATCCCAGTTTGCCGCCTCACTTCCCATCGTATTGACACGACCGACCTTTTTGTTTGTACGCGTCAGGAAACGGGAATGGTCATGGTTGGAAAGCTCATTCATTGCCACCTGAAGCGCCGGCGTCGTAAACGCTGCTCCGTGGTGAATCATCGCCCCCCAGAAACTATCTGCATTTCCATATAAATCCTCGCGATAGTCATCGCTGTGTTTCTGCATACCTGTCAAAAACCATGTGAGCGGCTCCATAAACGCATCATAGTTCATAACCGTATCCCACTCACAGTTTTCAATCCATTCCTTCGGAGAACCGTAATGCTCTGCCAAAACAATCGCATTCGGATTTGCCTCTCTTACCGCATCATGAAAATCCTTCCAGAACCGATGGTTCATCTCCTGCGAATGCCCGAGGTCTGCTGCCACATCAAGACGCCATCCGTCTACATTGAACGGCGGCGAAACCCACTTACGTCCGATTTCAAGAACGTAATCATACAACTCCTTTGAACCTTCATAGTTCAACTTCGGCAATGTATCATGCCCCCACCAACCGTCATAGGTCGGGTTATAAGGCCATCTATGTTCTTCATAAAAATGGAAGAAGTTCCGGTAAGGGCTGTCTCCCGCTACATAAGCACCCTTCTCGTATCCATCGAAATTTTCATATATTCTTTCACGGTCCATCCACTTATTAAACGAACCACAGTGGTTAAACACACCGTCAAGAATCACCTTCATACCACGCTTATGAGCCTCCTCCACAAGCTCGGCAAAAAGCTGATTGGAAGCTTCAAGATTCTTTTTGTTGGCCACACGGTTGATATAACGCGTTGCCAAACGGTTTTCATGCTCATGCGGCTGTAAAAGCTCGCCCTGATCATCTACAATCTTTCCGAAATGCGGATCGATATAATCATAGTCCTGAATATCATATTTATGGTTAGACGGCGAAACAAAAAGCGGATTAAAATAAATAACATCCACTCCGAGTTCCTGCAAATAGTCCATCTTCTGCATAACACCTGCAAGATCTCCGCCGTAAAACTCACGGACACCCATCATCGCCGGATATTTGTACCAATCCGTTACCTGATTTACATGCTCACCAATATAATTATACTCATCCGTCAGCACATCATTGGTCGGATCGCCGTTATAAAAACGATCCACATAAATTTGGTACATAACCGCACCTTTTGCCCAATCCGGCGTATGCTGCCCCGGAACAAGCGTAAATTTATAATAATCCTGTGCTCCCTTCGCCACTCCGCGCATATCATACACACAAGATACTTTTCCTGTATGAATCTCAAAAAAGTATTCCAATTTTTCAGCGTCAAGCTGCACTTCGATTTCATAAAAATCAAATTCTTCCGTCTGCTCGACTTTATCCATTACAATCTTTTCATCTTTATGTACAAAGAAAACATAATCGACATTGTTCTTTCCGCTACGGAAACGTATCTTTACTTTCGAAAACGGTTCCGGTTCGGCCGGAATCACATAATCTGCCGTCATATCGGAAAAAAGAGCTTTTTTATTAAAGACAGGTCTCATAGAATTGATGTATTTCAAATTTCGTTCTACTTGATAGAGTTGCTTGTCATTCATAACATAAACCTCCGCATTTCCACTATATTTTATAGTATATGCATTTTTTATTCAATAAGTTTTTATCCCAAAACGGTCGAAAGACCGGTTAACTGGGTTAACCGGCCTTTCGGAGAAGGTATTTCTTTCTTATGGGGTATAGCAAAAAACTATG
>JAZQDJ010000125.1:0-2034 GCA_045546735.1 Lachnospiraceae bacterium
TACAGAATTGCCGATACGGATGGATGTTGGTATAAAGGCAGAATTGACGGAGAAGCTGTGTTTGCTATATACAGCACGGCAACACCCGGCAATCCTACTATCCTGTACGAAAGAAAAGGCGATGGCGGAAGCTTCGAATTAGATATTTTAATGGGTTTATTGGAGGAAATAGAAAATGGCAAGAGCGTTAACGGAAAATCAGCGTATGTTAACTGGGTATCTCGCAGCGGTTGGATGCGAAATGTCAACAGTAGCCAAAATAATCCGGGAAACCTGGGAACCGGAAGACACAATCAAAATGTTGGAGTTTTGCCGGGACAATCCCAACGCAACGGAAGTGCAGCTTTCTGGAATGTCATCGAAAATTTACGCAGAACGGAGCAAAAGAGCTATTCGTTAAAAGATAGTGAAGGCACCGTCACAGAGGGGGGCGTGGGTTACTCTTTAAAAAATACAAGTATAGCGCAGGTTGATGTTGATGTTGTAAGAGATATTTCCAATGAGAAGGGCGAAATCTCAGTTAATGATTTTACTTCCACGGATATCAGAGCAACGGAAAATTGGGCGAAAAAGTTTTATTCAGAGATTGGAAATAAATCGCCGTTCTTTAGAGCTTGGTTTGGTGACTGGCGAGCTAACGACACGACAAATGTTTCGGTCATCTATGCAGATAAAATAACCGGTAAAAACCCAAGAGGAACTTTTGTAAACAAGGATACTGGATGGAATATAAATTCTTCAAGCGTGGGATATGATGAAACTGTTTCACATAGTGGCAAAGATAAACTTTCTCTTATTGCAATGAGGAGTATCGACAAAATTATTGAGAATTCTATTTTGCTTGACACAGAAGTTTCATCGTATGGTAGAGGAAAAAAATCTATCTATACTGCCTTTATGCATAAATTCTATTCTTATGTGGTTATTAACGGCAAGCCTTGCGTTGCCAAAATGGCGGTGGACGAAAGTTATTCGCCGGGGCAAAATGATACGAACAAGAAATTTTATCACGTAAGAGCAATAAAAATAGAACCCGTCACATCCGTGGGAATAGGTTTTAACCACATACCCATTATGGACGCAACGCGTTCTAGTATCAGTATAGCAAATTTATTTAATCTTGTCAAGATATTCGATAAAGAATTCAATCCCAAAATGCCAAGTGTTGTTATAAATGCTGACGGCGCACCAAAGGTCGTGTATCACGGAACCAATAAGAAATTTACAGTATTCAAATCAGAAGACGGGACATATTGGTTTTCCGAATCTAGAGATTATGCAGAAGCAATGGCAGAAGAACGTGGCGGAGAAACCGTAATGCTTGCGTACCTCACAATGAAGAATCCATATTATGCAAAATTGCCAGAAGGTAAATTTTCAGATCCTGCTGCGGAAAAAAGCATAATAAGAACCGCTAAAGCAAACAAACATGACGGGATAATAATAGAATGTGATACTAAAAATGAACTTTCATACGATAAGTATTATGTTGTATTCGAACCCACGCAAATAAAATCCGCAACGGACAATATCGGAACATTTGACGGAAGCAATCCTGACATAAATTATTCTCTCAAAGGCACAAACAATACAACGAGCGATGGCGCGAGAAAAATGGGTGCGTCGGAAAGAATAGCTAAGTACGCAGAAGACGGAGTGATACCCACTGAAGTTTACGAAGAACTGATTAAAAAGTACGGTGCCATCCCCAAGGGAGAAAATCCACATAGAGACATACAAGTACCTAAGAAAACAGCCAAGAACAAAAAGGTATCGCAAACCGTGCGTACAATCCTTGAAGCGAAAGCTACACCTGACGAAGCCTTACCGACGATTGAAAAGATGGTTGAGGACGGCGTTTTCTCCTATGATGCATACACGGACGAGAAAGCCATAAAAGATGCCGAGGAACATCTGAAAGGCAATGGGTGGTCACAAAGCTTTACGGAGTGGATGCGCGACGTAGAAAAAGGCGTGGTGTCCAAACAGCATACTGTGATGGGATGGGCGTTATATAATAATGCCGTAAACCGT
>JAZQDJ010000126.1:0-12864 GCA_045546735.1 Lachnospiraceae bacterium
GGTCTAGTCATTGTCTTCCTAAGACCGCTTGGCCTCCGACTTCTCTTTGCTGACCTGTACAAGAATTTCATCTCCGCATTTGATATGCTTTGCATCCCTGCGGTTTAAAATGTTGTTTGGATGAAAATGCGAAAAAGGCAGGAAACCGACACTTCCCGGAGCAAGCTCAACAAATGCAGCATCCATACCTTTTATAATGTTTTTAACACGTCCGACATATATATCGCCGATAGTATAGATAGAACTTCCTGCAGGCAGTACTTGTATCAAGCGGTCGTTTTCAAGCAGAAACGCTGTCTGCTGTCCTTTATAGTGAGTCAGCAGAAGTTTTTTTGTGTTCATTAATAATCTTCTCCTACAGCATCAAGAGGTACAAAGGAAGGGGCATCTTCCGTACTTATATTTGTATACGTATCTTCTCTTGTAATGATAAAATCAAACTCTCCGGCCTGTGCACCGCAGAATTTGTAGTAATCCTGAAGAACAAATCCGGGCTTTATATTGCCTGAACTTGATGCATCAACCATCATTGTTACTGCGTTCAAATCTTCGTCATAAGAAAACTCATAAATATGAGATTTCAAATCAATCTCTTTATGCCCTTTCTTTGTTTCTTTTGTTACTAAAATCTCTTTTTGAGCAAGATAGTCACTGATTTGACCGAAGAAGTCAACAGGCTGTGCGTATCCTTCTCTCAATACAACAGAATATTTTGCCGCCGCCACACTTGACATGGCGTTTACGGCGTTATCCGGAAGAAGCTTTACACTTTCAATCTGCACTCCTTCCACCATCACTGCATTTAATGCATCTTTTACCTGCGCAGCACTTGTCAAAGAATCTACGCCGATATCCATATATTCACCGTTTGAAGCAAGTCCTACACCAAGCGGCGCTGCAAACGACATAATCTGGTGCGGGCTGAAGCCTCCGGAATAAGAAATGTCCACCTCTGCCCTGCGCATTGCCTTTTGAAAATAGCGCATCATATCAAGATGTCCGATAAAAATAATCGGACCGTGTTTTGAAAATTTAATTCGAAGTTTCATAGATTAAGCTCCTGTTTTTTCTTCCGTGCAGACACCGACACCGTATTTGGCAGCTCCGCACCCCTGACATCCCCGGCGGCAGTTTACGGAAACTGTCTCGCCGAGCGCTTTTTTCCATTCACGGAGTAAAAATTCTTTCGTAACACCGCAGGAAATGAAGTCCCAAGGGAATATCTCATCCTCACTGCGTTCTCTTGTTGTATAAAAATCAATAGAAATACTGCATTCATCAAAGGCTTCAAGCCAAAGATTGTTGCGGAAATATTCGCTCCAGGAATCAAAGAGACATCCTTTTTCATATGCTTTGATTATTACATCCGATATGCGTCTGTCTCCGCGGGCAAATACGCCTTCTAATACAGTGACGTCCGCCTCGTGCCAGTTGTATTTGATACTCTTTTGGTTCAGCTGGCTCTTTACAGCTTCTCTTACGACATAAGCCTTGTCCAAAAACTCTTCTTTTGTACTCATTCGCGCCCACTGGAACGGAGTAAACGGTTTTGGAACAAAGAAAGAGGTGCTTGTCACAATTTGTACCTTACCCTGGCGTTTTTCTTTCGGAACCGTCTCATAATATACCTTGGCAATTTCGTTTGAAAGCTCTGCAATGCCCTTCATATCCTCTTCCGTCTCCGTCGGAAGTCCGAGCATAAAGTAAAGTTTTACCTTATTCCATCCGCCTTCAAAAGCCTCTCTGGCACCGTTTAAGATAACTTCCTGTGTCAATCCTTTGTTGATGACATCGCGAAGACGCTGCGTACCTGCTTCCGGCGCAAAAGTAAGAGAACTTTTCTTTACATCCTGCACCTTGCTCATTACATCGAGCGAAAATGCATCGATACGGAGCGAAGGAAGGGAAATATTGATTTTTTTACGGTTACATTCTTCGATTAAGTAGTCAATCAGTTCCGGAAGCTGCGAATAATCGCTGGAACTTAAAGAACTTAAGGAAATCTCTTCATGACCTGTGTTCTTCAGCATTTCGGATGCGATTTCTTTTAAGACTTGCGCATCACGTTCACGCAAAGGTCTGTAAAGCTGACCGGCCTGACAAAAGCGACAACCACGGATGCAGCCACGCATAATCTCAAGAACAACGCGGTCCTGTGTCACTTTGATAAACGGAACGACAGGTTTTGTCGGATAATAAGTCATGTCAGAAAGGTCACTGACCATCTCTTTTTCAACCATTGCCGGAACATCTTCATATTTCGGTGCAAAGGACGCAATGGTACCATCCTCATTGTAAAAAACGTCATAAAGCATCGGACAATAAATTCCCGGTAAAGTACCTGCTTTATGAAGGAATTCTTCCCTGGAAACGCCGTCCTTTCTGCATTCTTTATACAAATCAAGAAGACGTCTGTACATCGTCTCGCCTTCTCCGATATAAAAAAGATCAAAGAACTCTGCAATCGGCTCCGGATTATAAGAACAAGGCCCGCCTCCTATCACAATCGGGTCTTCCCATGTTCTGCCTTTTGCACAAATCGGAATACCGGACAAATCAAGAATCTGCAAAATATTTGTATAACACATCTCGTATTGGAGCGTAATTCCGAGGAAATCAAAGTCCTTCACCGGATCTTGCGATTCCAATGCAAACAGAGGAATCTGCTGCTCTCTCATGATTTTATCAAGATCTGTCCATGGGGAATACACCCGCTCGCACCATGTGTCTTCAAATTTATTGAACATATCGTATAAAATCTGAATGCCGAGATGTGACATACCGATTTCATAAACGTCCGGGAAACACATGGCAAAGCGGATATCTACGTCCTCTTTGTCCTTCATTACACTATTTACTTCACCGCCGATATAACGTGCGGGTTTTTCGATTTTTAACAGGATTTCATCCTTAAGCATTAATTTTCTCATAATCAAGAGTATAAGGTATCTGCTCTATAAAATCAAACAAATTCTCGGAATAATCGCTTCCGATTTCTGCCTTTATTTTGTTTATGTATGGGGTGATTTCAGGACTGTTTGACATAGTTGCCAGGTAAATCCCGGCTGTCAATAATAAAGCGACGATACAACGATTACGAAAAGAACGCCAAAAAGCCTTTTCTTCATCGTTTAACACCTCTGTTTGCGCCGAAACGAAGATTGGTTGACCTGTTAAAATACTGTGGACATGTAAAAGGCGCTCTTTGTTTTGGCCGTCGCTGTCACGCAGAAAAGCTGCAGCAGCAAGACGTTTATCGCGTTCTGTTTCTGAAGATATGTGTTTCATGGGAATTTCCTTTTTAGTTAAGTATATGATGAATTTGCAGAGGAAATGCATTACCGAAGAACGACGCATCATTATCGGTCAATGAATTGACTCCATCAACGCGCTAAACGGAGCCTACTCTGAAGTTGTTTTCCGCATGGCAATGCAACTTAGCTTTTCAATTCTTATGCAACTGACAGGTTGGAAGTAAATGAAAATAATAACTGTGCAAGCCTGTTGTTAAACAACCTTCACAAATCAAATGAGCTGGTCTATAAAAGACATGCTCTATCTTAATTATACTTTTGTTAAATAGTTCAAGCATTTCTGGTTCAACGACAGGCGTACCTGACTTAAATATACTTCTATCCAAATTCATATGATTTAACTTATTATATACATTATCTGGAATTGTCTTACTACCACTCTTTTATCAATCAGTTTGAATTCGACAGACTCCGGAATCTCATCCTGATTTGCGTCCTCTAAGAAAATTCCGTTTTTATAATCATAATACGCAATACGTGGTTCAACGCTTCCACAACCGTAATCTTTGTAGTAGTCTTTATACAGAGGATTCCCCATAAAATAGCCTGCATACATATTTTCGTAAAGAGAAAGTGTTGTTGAAACTTCAGGCTTCGTTGTATAACAAAAAATCACCGTTGCCATAATATAGGCAAACATTGTAATTGCAAATCAATGTATTCTAACCATCTTTGACGGACCGGTAACCGTTCCATCATATTTTGTTGTATTCATAAATTTATTTCCCGGTTTTTTCACTCTACTCATAATGAAACCTCTAAATCCTATTTCCGACCTTCCTCCTTCGATTTTTTAGACAACATAATCTCCATACAGGTAACAAAAGTAAGATTTTCCCTATCCCCCTCAGTCCTATATCCATACTCTCCGTCCTTAAAAAACTCACTTTCTATCATACCAATACCATATACATACAAATCATCATACTCTTCCGGTACATCCTCTAAGCAAACATAATTCCGGTAATCCATTGTTTCCAACATGCATATAGAAAGACGGTCAATCACAGAGACATACTTGCGCAAATCTCTAAAACGGAGTTCTCCAGCTTCTAAAAGCTCCCTCTCCTTTTCCTCCTTGCAGTCAATCACCTTGATATCTCTCTCCATGTTAATGCCGCAATTAAGCGCTACGTCTATTCGCACTGTCAGCTCTCCTATCAGGCGCAAATCGATCTCGTTGCGCTCCGGTCGCTTCTTTCCTTGTTCATACATCATCTCAATCAGTATCAGTTTTTCATTTAATATATACGCCCTCTTATACCCCCTGATCGGAATCTGCTTCGAAAAGACCGTATGATATCCCAGTCTGATATTTTCAAAACCCATTCCTTCTAAAAGTTCCATAGCCTCCGGTTCCAACTGTGGCAATTTCGGCTCCTCTTCCGGTTCTTTATTCTTTAAGCTTTCTACCAATTCATCCAAATCACAAATCTTAAATTCTTCCCGCTCATTTGCAACCCTGAATTCATGAAAAAAACTATCTTCCTTCGTATGCTGAATTTCCTTCAGTCTTGCAAAATTCTCTTTGCCGATTGCCAGATAAGTAACAGCAATTTCAGAGGACAGACGAAAAGAGGTAGAATGACCGATGACTGCAATTTCCTCTTTAGATCTCTGATTTAAATCCATCTTCAGACACTCCTGCCACATACGATTTTCAGGATTTTCGAAATAATAAATTCCCGGCTCTATTAAATATCCGATCTTATTCCCAATCTGAATATGCTTACGATACCCTTGATACCTGTTATTTTCATCCGGTTTCTGAAACCGACACAGTCCGGTGATGCAATTTTCTTCAGCTCCCGCCTCATGTCTATCGTACCAGCACACCTCTTCCAAGCGATGACAATCGATATATTCTCTAAATTCTGCAAACTCCGGTCTACGTCTAAACATATTCACAAAAAAATTATCATACTGTGCCATTTTCCGTGAATTCACAAAATATATCACCGTATTTTTTTGCATTTCCTCTACAATAAATACCAAATCCGGATAGGTAGCAGTCAGGTCGCAAAATTCCTTCTCTGACAGCTTCACCGGCTTTTCCGGGCGATACACTCCTCCGTAAACATGTGTATAAATCACTCCGCCGATTTCCTGCTCGTGCGGGTATTTAAACGTAAATGGTTCCGTGATATCTACAAACTTCTCTTCTTTTTTCAAATTCACCATTCTTAAGCCTCCTTGTTACTTATTTATCATAATTATAGCAAGTTTCATCGCATGACTACTATGTATCAGTAGTATATTTTACCTATTCACGTATTCCCTCAAATACTTGAAAGGAAACGGAAGGACAGTCAACTGCCCATTATGTACAAAGGTAACATTCATCAGCCCCAGCAGCTCATCAAACATCAGCGCCCCATCCTTATAAGCCTCTATTTTTCGAATATTGGCAGCTCTCGGCAGCTTACACGAATCTGCGCACATCCTGACTGTAATAGCGCGCCCGCATGTAATAAAGGTTATTTTCTTCTGTCTGTACGCCGTACTGACCATTGTAGAGGAAGCGCATAGTATCTGTACTTGCTACTCATCATAAACCGAAGTTCGTCATATCCATATTCAATTGTATTTCCACTATTATAATTAGCTGTCCTTTTTTGTCATACACATATTTTAAGCTTTTTCCAAGGGGATTTATTTCTTCTGCTCTTACAAAACAAAAAAAGAGACAGTTAAAACAAACTGTCTCAATAATACTTCAGTAATAAAACCACAGAATATTTCTTCTACAAGAAATTGTCAAGCAATTTATCTCTTCGAAAGCTCATTCGTAATATCTTCCCAGCTAATTCCTTTTTCAGCCATCAAAACCATCATATGGTACAGGAAATCCGAAATTTCATACGTCATCTCATCCGGATTGTCATTTTTAGCTGCAATTACGATTTCGGTTGCTTCTTCACCGAGTTTCTTTAAAATCTTATCGGTTCCTTTTTCGAACAAATAATTGGTATAAGAACCTTCCTTCGGATTGATTTTACGGTCTTTAATTACGCCGTACACGTTTTCAAATACAGTAAGCGGATTCCCTGCCTGTGCATCCATCGGAACAAGATCTCTGTAGAAGCAGGAATAATTGCCTGTATGACATGCGGCGCCGACCTGATATACTTTCGCAAGTAATGTATCGTTGTCACAGTCCACGGAAAGTCCTTTGACATACTGGAAATGTCCGCTTGTCAGGCCTTTTACCCAGAGCTCTTTGCGGCTGCGGCTGTAATAGGTCATTTTACCTGTGCGGAGCGTGGTTAAATACGCTTCTTCGTTCATGTAAGCGACCATCAGAACTTCGTTTGTGCGATAGTCCTGTACAACGACAGGCATAAGTCCGTCCGACAAAAGCTTGAATTCAGAAAATTCCATGACAACTTCGAGTGTATGTACTTTGATACCGCGCTCTTTGCAAATCTTTTTGAGGGCTGTGATTTCTTTGCAGTTTGCATTGACAATCTTGCCCGCAATACCGGAAACGCCGTCTCGTTCCATAACAGAAAGCATTTTATCCAGAGAAATCTCCGGAAGAAATACAATCGAAGGAAGCGTTGATGCGCCGAGACAGTTTTTCAGTGCATGCTCATCGATCAGAACAAGTTCGCTGGCATATGTTTCCAGGCGTTCTTTGTTAATCACAAGAGAATCTTCGCTTGCAATGGTCGCAGCAATGTGGTCGCGTCCGAAACGTGTGGAAACTTCTTCTAATATATCCTGACTGCATTCTTTTGCAAAGTTCAGTACTGCTTTTTCACAGCCTGCATAAAGAATCTTTTTTACATCTTCAGGCTTATTGATATGTCCGGAACCGTAAACAGGAACCTGCACAGTCTCACAGATACGTTTTATAATCGTAAGAGCTTCATCATGCATGGTTTCGTTGTAGGACATATCAAAAATGATGATAGAATCAACTCCGCTTTCGCTGTAGAACTGTGCAAGTTCTAACGGATCTTGCGAAACCACACTGTTGTCCACGAAACTTTTCACTGCTTTTTTATCTTTTAAATATATACTTCCGACAAACTGTTTATAATTCATATAAGTTCTCCTTAAAGAGTTCCTTTTGTACTTAATACGTCTTTAATTCTGTCATCATATGCAACTGCCATATCCAAAGCTTTGGCAAAGGCTTTGAAAATTGCTTCTGCTTTGTGGTGGTCATTGCGTCCGCTGAGCATCTTGATATGTAAATTCATTTCTGCATTACTGCAGACTGCATAGAAGAATTCTCTCACAAGCTGTGTCTCAAAAGTACCGACACGCTCTGTCTCGAATTCACAGTCAAAATCAAAATAGGTTCTGCCGCCGAGGTCGAGACTGCAAAGCGCCAGTGCATCGTCCATCGGTAAAATAAAATAACCGAAACGTGCAATTCCTTTTTTGTCGCCTACCGCTTCTTTAATGGCTTTTCCGAGCACAATACCGACATCTTCTACTGTGTGGTGCGGATCTACATGTAAATCGCCTTCTACTTTTAAATCAAGGTCGAAAAATCCGTGTTTCGAAAAGCCTTCGAGCATGTGATCAAAAAATCCAACCCCTGTTTTGATATAGCTTTTGCCGACACCGTCGAGATTGAGCGTCATGGCAATATTGGTTTCTCTTGTCTCTCTTTTTATTTCCGCTGTGCGCATATATGCCACCTCCTTAAGCCTCTTCAAATCTTACTTTAATGGAGTTTTCGTGAGCCGTCAAGCCTTCCTTGCGGGCAAAAAGTTCGATATCTTTATGCACGGCTTCAAGGGCCTGTCTTGAGTAAGAAATGATGCTCGATTTCTTAATATAATCGTCCACAGAAAGCGGCGAGAAGAACTTCGCTGTTCCATTTGTAGGAAGCACGTGGTTCGGGCCTGCAAAATAGTCGCCGAGCGGCTCGGAAGAATAGTTTCCGAGGAACATAGCTCCTGCGTGACGTATTTTTGTCATTGTTTCATATGGATTTGCTGTCAAAATTTCCATATGTTCGGATGCAATCTCGTTTGCTGCATCGATGGCATCATCCATGTTTTCTGCTACAAGAATATATCCGTAGTTGTCCAAACTCTTTTCAATAATTTCTCTGCGCGAAAGCTGCTGCGTAAATTTGTCTACTTCTTCCGATACTTCTTCTGCCAGTTTCTGACTTGTAGTAATTAAAATAGAGGAAGCAAGTTCGTCGTGTTCCGCCTGCGAAAGAAGGTCGGCTGCAACATAGCGTGCATTTGCCGTCTCATCTGCCAAAACTAAGATTTCGCTCGGTCCTGCAATGGAATCGATACTTACATAACCATAAACCGCTTTTTTGGCAAGGGCTACAAAGATATTACCCGGTCCGACGATTTTATCTACTTTCGGAATACTTTCTGTTCCGAAAGCAAGCGCTGCAATCGCCTGTGCACCGCCTGTTTTATAAATTTCATCGACACCTGCTATTTTCGCAGCCACTAAAGTTCCCGGATTGACTTTATTATCCGGACCTGCAGGTGTTGTCATTACAATCTTGCCCACTCCTGCTACTTTAGCCGGAATTGTTGTCATAAGCGTTGAGGATGGATATACAGCCTTTCCGCCCGGAACATAGACACCGACGCTGTCAAGCGGTGTGATTTTCTGTCCCAAGATACTTCCGTCCGGTTTTGTCTCAATCCAGCTGTTTCTCACCTGTTTTTGGTGGTATTCTACAATGTTTGCAGCTGCTTTTTTCATTACTTCAACAAATTCCGGTTCAACAAGTGTAAATGCTTCTTCGATTTCAGCATCTGTCACTTTGAAATTTGTAGCATCGATAGTGTTTTTGTCAAATTTATGTGCCAACTCAAACAAGGTGGTATCACCGTTTGCACGGACATCGGCAATGATATCCTGAACTGTTTTTTCGTACTGTCCGTAGTTGTTCGGGCTTCTTTTTAATAAATCATTTAAAAGGTTGTCTTTTGACTCCTGTGTCAATTTGATGATTTTCATTATAAAATCTCCTTTATATCGGCGATCAGCTTCTTAATACGATCAGCCTCCATTTTCATACTTACCTGATTTACAATCATACGTGCGGAAAGCGGACAAATTTCCTCGAGGACTCCGAGCCCGTTTTCGCGAAGCGTAGAGCCGGTTTCCACGATATCGACAATCACATCGGAAAGACCGACAATCGGTCCGAGTTCCACAGAACCGTTTAATTTGATAATGTCTACGGTCTGATGCTTTTTATTATAAAAGTAATCCTTGGCGATATTCGGATATTTACTGGCTACACGAATCATCTCGTGATGTTGCAGAAGTTCTCTTGCGCTCTCAGGTCCGCATACACACATACGGCATTTTCCAAAGCCTAAATCAAGTACTTCATACGCACGTTTCTGTTCTTCAAGAATCGTGTCTTTCCCGACAACGCCGATATCTGCAGCGCCGTATTCCACATAAGTCGGAACGTCCGAACCTTTTGCAAGGAAAAATTTCAATTTATGTTCTTCGTTAACAAAAATCAGTTTGCGGGAATCTTTATCCTTCATTTCTTCACATGTAATACCGATTTGTTCGAATAATTCCAGCGTTTTTTTTGCAAGTCTGCCCTTTCCGAGCGCAAACGTCAGATAACGCATATCTTCACTCATGATTCGTCCCTCCCTAAAAATGCCTTCAAGTCCATATTGTCAACAGGAAGTGCGTCGGCACTGTCATCTGCAAGGTCATAGACAAGCACTTTTTCGTCCGATGTCAGACGATAAATTTTGGAAACAAGGTTGTTATAACCATAACGTACATAGTCATCCATATGCTTGCCTTCTGCAAAGGCAACACATTCCACTTTACAGCCGAGACTTCTGCGGTAATCCGCTGCTTTCATGGCATCTTTGTACATTTTTTTATCATATAACAAGTATTCAATGTCCGGAACACGTTGACTGCTTAACGCAATCATCAAATCGTCAACAACAATCATAAAGCCGATGGCCGGGGCGCTTTTTCCGAAGTATCCTAAAAGATTATCATATCGTCCGCCTTTTAAGATGGCATCACCGACACCATAGGTATAGGCTTTGAAAATAATACCTGTATAGTAATTATATTTGCTTACCATTCCGAGGTCGAAAGAAACATATTTTTCATCTCCGAACTCTTTTAATGAATCATATAATTTTTCGAGGCGTTTCACAGCCTTTAAGCTCTGCTCGTTTGTTACAAGCTGTTTTGCTTCTTCAAGACAGTCATAAGAACCGAAAAGCTCTGCAACTTTGAGGAATGCTTCCGCTTTGCTTTTTTCAATCCCCTGCTCAGTGATGTATTCTTCTACGCCGAAGTAATTTTTGTTGGAAATCAGGCGTCTTACCTGCTCTTCCATCTCGTCTGAAAGGCCTGCTTCCGCACATAAGCCTTTGAAAAATTCAATTTCACCGATACTGATTTGGAATTGCTTTAATCCGCTTGCTTTCAGTGCAGTAACCGCTAAATGAATCAGTTCAGCATCTGCACTCTGCGCACTGTCACCAATCAGCTCTACGCCTGTCTGAGTTACTTCTTTCAATTTTCCCTGTAATTCAGACGTGTTTGTAAATGTATTTCCGCAATAAGAAAAGCGGACAGGAATATCTTCTTCTAAATAGTATTTTGCAGCGCATCTGGCCATAGAAGGCGTGAAATCCGGGCGGAGAACAAGCGTGTTTCCCTCTTTGTCAAAGAATTTGTAAAGTTCATTGCTCTTTGTTGTACCGATTTCTTTGCTGAATACGTCAAAAAACTCAAACATCGGTGTCTGAATCTGTTTATAACCGAAGCTGTCAAAAGACTGCATCATAGCAGCTTCTATCTGCTGCTTTTTACGAAGTTCATTCCCATATATGTCTCTGACACCTTCCGGTGTGTGAATCAATCTCTGTTCCATATGTACTCCTTTAGTATTTATATACTTTAGTGTGGCACAGTGCTAATTCGCTACCATGTTACCACAACAAACTATCGAAAGTATACACAAATTATTTTGGATTGTCAATCCGTACTTTCTCTTTCCTGTAAATCTTTCTGCAGCATATCTAAATAAGGGACAAAAATACCGTTTTTTTTCGGCAAAACATAACTCATATCCAGCTCATCCATACGGAAGCTTTTTCGTCCGCCGTTTTGCGCTCTGTCCCAAAACACCTTCAAATGTCGGAACGGCAAATAGTACATAAAATCCTTTTTTGTGTAATAAATTAAAAAGAAAGCAACGCCGTCCTGCTTTTCAAAATCCTCCATGAACTGTACCTGATGCTCATGAATGTTTTGGAGTGAAAATGTCTCTGCGGCAGATTCTTTTGCGTCAAAACAGACAGGAATTCCCTGTACCGTACCGATATAATCGACCGTACTCTTTTGGTCAAAATAAGCAAGTGTAATATGTCTTGTCTCTTTGTCCATTTTTATCGGTGTAATCGGCGTCGGAATCTTTTGAATCAGTGCAAGTCCGTGTTCTCTGTATTTTTCGTTTGTTCGGTTGACAAGTTCTTCGAGGGCGGAACCCCTAAGACCTCTGGATTTCCACGTTGCCATGGAGCTCCTCCTTCTCTATTTTTGTGAATACTGCCGGCTTCGGCGCGGTAAACTCTTTGCCGGACAAATTGTGTAATATGTTATTATCCGGGAAAACAAGCCTGTAAGCATGCAACAACTGGCTTTTTACGCCGTATTTCTGCTTATAATGCGAATTTACTTTTGCATCCCCGTATTTATAGTCACCGAGAATCGGATGGCCTAAATGGGCCAAATGCGAACGAATCTGGTGTGTTTTTCCTGTAATCAAGTGTACTTCCAGCAAAGAAAGATTTTTTCCTGCAGCAAGCGGAATGATTTCCGTCTCGATATAGGAAGCACCGTCAAATGCACGGTCCCGGATTTCTACTTTGTTTGTTTTTTCATCTTTGCGCAAATATCCTTTTAATAGAATCGGTCGTTTCAAGGAACCGGCCACAAGACAGTGATAAAATTTTCCGACATCACGTCCTGCAATCATTTCATTCATTGTCCTGAGCCCCTGATAAGTTTTTCCGCATATAACAATACCGGAAGTATTACGGTCAAGGCGGTTACAGATGGATGCTTTCCCGACTCCTTCGCTCTCACCTAAATAAGCAAGCAACATTTCATTTAGAGAAATATCATCAGGTTTTGCCTTCTGAGATAATAAACCAACCGGTTTGTTATAGAAAAGGACATTTTCATCTTCGTAAATAATATGTTCTTTTTTTAAAGACGGAATATTTGAAATACGCATCTGTTTTGAATCTGCAAAATTTGCAAATGTCTCATCCGAAAAAAAGAATCGTACCACATCACCGTCTTTCAGGCGTTCGCTTCCGTCAGTTTTCTTGCCGTTTAATGTGATGTTCTTTTTACGCAACATTTTATGAAGAAAGCCTGTTCCTGCATTCGGCAATATTTTTTCACAATATTTCAGACATTTTTGGCCGCTGTCAGCAGCTGTAACAATAAATTCTTTCATAAAGAAATCTCATGCAGAATCTGCATAATTGCAAGATCCTTCTCCTGTTCTGTTTCTTCGAGTTTTATAATACTCTGAAGGCGG
>JAZQDJ010000127.1:0-6398 GCA_045546735.1 Lachnospiraceae bacterium
TATTGACTACCCTGTTATGCAGACAGACAATAATGAGTTTTATCTTGACCATGATGTAAATCAGGAGCCGGATAAGAACGGAACGTTGTTTATGGATTACCAATGTGATGTGCTTGCTCCGAGCTTTAATTTTATCATTTATGGTCATAATATGCGTTCCGGAAATATGTTCGGGAATCTTGATAAATATAAATCGGAGGCATATTTTAAAGAACATCCGGTAGTGCAGTTTGATACAATTTACGAAAAGGGTGTTTATCAGATTATGTATGTGTTCAATTCGCATATTTATACAGAGGATGAAATCACCTTTAAGTATTATCAGATGATTGATATTGCATCTGAAAAAGAGTTTGAGTCCAATATGAAAAGTATGCAGGAGATATCTCTTTATGATACGGGAGTCGAAGCTGTTTACGGCGATCAGTTGTTGACACTTTCTACCTGCGATTACGGTGAGGATGACGGACGTTTTGTTGTTGTGGCAAAACGTATACAGTAGAGGTTCTTGATATAGAAGTTCTTGAAAGAGGAGAGCAAAAATGGCAAACAAAGAAAAGAAAACCAAAAGAAGAGTAAACAGACGTCTGAAACGTACGGTTATGGGAACGCTTTCAGCAGTACTTATGGCATCAGCCGTGGTAGTTGCGATGATTCCGGTTCCGCAGTCACAGGCGGCAGTTTCTACTGCGGATTTGGAAGGAAGCAGAATTGAGGAGGCGGCAGCAAATCCTGATGCTGCGGGATATATTCCGGATTATGTCGGAAATAATTATCCGGTATTTGCGAGCGGAGACGGTAATTTTCGAGTAGCATACGGAAGTAATGGCGGTACAATGACCGGTGTTATCAATTATTACAATGTGAATAATGTTGTTTCAAATGCAGCACTTACTATTCCGAGTGAAATCAATGCTTTCCTGTATAATAAAAACAAGGCGGAATATGTTGCGGTAAACAGCGATAAAGAGTTTTTATACTATGTTTCGCAGGAAGAGGCAGAAGCAACATATAATGAGGACGGAAGCGTGAATACTCCGGCAAAAAACCGTATTTTGTCGCCGTGTATTGCAACGGCAGAAGGTACATGGCTCGGTCAGACGCTTTATGTTGTTGACGGCGGAGACGGTGTGATGGATTTTGAACTTGTTTCCGGGAATTCGATTGCATACACAACATCAGAACAGCTTATTATTCCTGTGCAGTATGTCGGAAGTACAAGATATGAGGTTGATTTGAATTTGCTCGGTTCCGGTACTGCAGACGGTAAATATGATACAACCGGAAAAGGTGTTTTTGAAGGTGCGACAAACTTTGCGACGCTTGTGATTCCGGAGAAGATATTAGCAATCGGTAACAATGCATTTAAAGGCTGTCAGATGCAGTCTGTTAAAGTGGAAAATGGTGTCGGAAGTATCGGTAATAATGCTTTCCAGAATTGTAACCAGTTGAGTTCTATCGGTTTTGTGGAGCCGACAAACTTAAAAGAAATCGGTGATTATGCGTTTGCAGGATGTACATATCTGACATCTGTAAAAATTCCGGATCAGGTACAGAAACTCGGAAACTGTGCTTTTATGGATTGCGTAAATCTTTCTGCAGTCGGCCTTAATGGTGTGAATGCAGACGGTAATACTTCGCTTACAATTATCGGAAGCGGTCTTTTCTATAACTGTTCGTCTTTGACACAGGTTGTATTTCCGGACCGTGTAAGCAATATTGATAAAGTACAATATATCATGTACGGTTGTGCATCTATGACATACCTCGGTCTTCCGAATAATGCAGGAGCAGGTGACCATGTATTTAAATATAACAATGTAACGGGGTGTAGCAGCCTTGATACGGTAAAGGTTCCGGCAAGAGAATTAAAGCTTGATTGTAAGGATCCGGAATATCAGGGTACAGGATATGATGACCTTTATACAGGTGCTGACAGAGATATTTTCAGCGCAGAAAACCTTGGTGAGAATTCCGCGTTCCAGGACACATACGAAGTGAGTGATGAATTCTGTATTATGGCTTACTCGCAGTCTTATGCGCATACATATACACAGAAACACGGTGAGGCATTTGGATATCTCGACCCGGGATATGTGGGCTGGTATGAAAAGATCGTTGATGGCTATGCGTTCCGTGTAGATGAGACGAATGCGCTCGTAAACTTCGAAAAAATTGATGAGACAAATGACGGAAGCAATGTAATTATTCCTGATAACATTGCAAAATACCATGTCGGTTCTATTGCATCTGATACATTCCAGGATAATAAAGAAATCGAGTACCTTTATATTCCGGCATCCGTATCCGTAATTGATTCGCATGCATTTAAGGGATGTACATCACTTCGTACAGTTAATTTTGACAGTGCGCGCTCTGTAAAACAGATCGGTTATGAGGCATTTAAGACAGGTGTTGTTCTGTCTGATATTGATACGGACAATGACCAAATTCCGGATGAGAATCTTTGCTTTATCGGTGATATTTCATCTGATTGTGTACCGTTTAATTATGCTATGGATGTGGCAAATAACTACAATGATCCGGGTGCACCGACGCAGTATATTACATATACAAGCGGTTTTCCACAGAATTTGCAGATTCAAATGGTAGTATCTAAGAACGAAAATACAAATGAGATTGAATCCGCATTTCCTGTTGTTGTAGGTATTCCGACTGAAGAGCAGCTTAAGGGCAACGGTTCTTACAGTTTAAGTACATATGACGGCGATAGTGATTATGTACGTACGAAAGAGCAGGAAAATGCAATTGTAGCATCTGCAAATACAAAATACAGAAATAATATCAGTAATCCGATGAATCCGATGATTTTGACAGAAGAAGAACAGGCGGTTATTGATGCTGTTTATCATGTTCATATTTCAGACGGTATCAGAGGATTGAGTGATGATTTGTTTGCAGGAAACACAGCGGTACAGAGTGTGATTCTTGAGACAGTGGAAAAGATTCCTGACAATGAATTTGAAGGATGTACTTCGTTAAATACTTTCATTATGAAAGGCAGCGGAGCAGCAGGCGGAGAGTCACTCGGTGAGAGGGCATTTCAGGATTGTACAGCGCTTGAAGAAGTTTCTCTTCCGGAATCGTTGTCGGAAATTGTTTCGATGCCGTTTGCAGGATGTACAAAACTTACAGATGTTAACTTTAACGGTTCACCTAACTTTGTATGTGAGGAAGCGATTATTAAAGGCAAAGCGGCGGACGGCTCTACAAACAGAATTGTAGAGTGTCTGGAAGGCAGAGGTGTGATTGTAGGTGCAGCGAGATTAGATGCAGAAGATTTTGCAGGCATTACAACGATTGATCCTGCTGCATTCCAAAATTGTACAGGTGTCCGTGAGGCATATTTGGATGAGTCTGAGGTGACAGTGATTCCGGATTATTGTTTTGACGGTGCAACTTCTTTATACTATTGCAGTCTTTCTGATGCGACAAAGAAAATCGGTAAATATGCGTTCCGTAATACAGCACTTTCAACAATTTCTGTTCCGGAAAGTGTACAGAGTATTGATGATACTGCCTTTATTACAGAGGATGCACAGGGAAATCAGAAATATATCCAGGGACTTACCGTAGAGTGTGCAGAGGACAGTACCGCATATTGGTACTGTGAGGGTAAAGACGGCATTACAGCATCGACATATATACAAGAGTTTACGGTTACATTCCTTGATTGGGACGATTATATTCTCAGCACCCAGAAGGTAAAGAAAGGCGCCAGTGCTGTGGAACCGCGTGTTTCCCGTGAAGGATATGCACTTGTCGGTTGGACAGAGAAATTTGACAATGTGAAAGAAGACATTGTAACAAAGGCCATTTACGAAAAGAGTAATGCGGCTACAATTGAAGGATTCTTTTCCGTTGTATTCCAGGATTTTGACGGTTTATACACATGGGATACCCAGTATCTGAAAGAAGGTGAGAAACCGACGGCTCCGAACGTGACTCCGACCAGAAAAGGCTATATTTTCAGTCATTGGGCGCCATCGAACTTTGCTTCTGTTGAAATTACAGGAAATATGATTGTAAAAGCATACTATAATGAAGATCCGAACTATAACCCGGATGACGAAAACGGAGATGGCGGAGATAACGGAGATTCTGAAGGTGATAAGCCGGATGCAGATAGTACAGTCAGATATAAGGTTGAGTTTATTGATCATGATGGTACGGTTCTTGATACACAGATGGTAGAAGCCGGCAAATGTCCTGTGGCAACAACGGTGGTTCCGACAAGAACCGGTTATACCTTTACAACTTGGTCGCCTTCAAACTATGCAACAGTTCCGGTGACAGGTGATATTCAGATTAAAGCGCTTTATCAGAAAGATAAGAGCGAAAAAGATGATTCGGATGTAGAAGGCGATGTTTCTTCGGATGAGTCAAAAGAACCATCCAAAGATAAAGATGACAGTAATACTAACAGTAATGACAACAATACTGATTCAGATAAGCCGAATAATCCGCAGAATGGTAATTCGAATTCAACAGGAAACGGTGCAACACGTCCTTCCGGAACAGTAAGCGGTAATAGTTCAACGATTATCAACCGTTATCCGACTTCTACAGGAGGAACGACAGTAGTTGTGACTAAGACCGGTATTTCAAATAAGGATTTGGTTTCTGCCAAGATTCAGGGAGCAAAAGATAACTTTATCGTGAAAGTATCTGACAGCACGGATGCGAGAGCGAAAGTTGAGGCGGCCCTTCTTAAGAAATACGGTAGTTTGGATAATTTGAAATATTTTGCGATGGATATCAGTTTGTATGATTCAACAGGAACAACGAAGATTGAGAATACAAACGGAATTACGGTAACAATTACAATGCCTATTCCGGATGCTCTTGCCGGGTATGCAGGAAATAATAAAGCCGGTGCGGTAAAGACAAACGGTGAGTTTGAAGTTCTCGGCTCCAGACTGACATCCATTGATAATGTACCGTGTATTACTTTTGATGCTACGCATTTTTCGCCATATGCGATTTATGTAGAAACTGATAATCTGACTTACGATGTTGTAGATACAACACCGAAAACAGGAGATCCTATTCATCCGAAATGGTTCCTTTCCATCGGACTTGCGCTTTTATCCGTGCTTATGTTCTTTGGTAAAGGTTCAAAAAATAAGATTGTGAAAGTGATTGAATGAGAAGAAGAATCAGCAAAATAGCAGGTGCTGTCTTTTTGGCACTTGCAATCGCCCTTTCACAAGTACCGGCGTCTTTGGTAGGAGCGTCAGGATTTGGGGCAGAATTTAAGAGAGACGGAAATACATTGATTTCTTATACAGGCACGGCTTCGGTCGTGTCTGTTCCTAATGGAATTAAAACAATCAGTACGGATGCATTTGCAGGTAACAGATATATTGAGAGTGTAACAATTCCTTCAAGTGTGAAAGTGATTGAAAACGGTGCTTTCCGTGATTGTCAAAGACTCGATGAAGTATATTTTTCAGAAGGGTTGCAAACGATTGAAAGCGGAGCATTTGCTATGTGTCCGGAACTTGATACAGTTAAATTTTCAAGTACAATTATGGATTTGGGAGCCGGTGTTTTTGCGGGCGATGATGAGCTTACAGGTGTATTGCTAGGGAAAAACAGTTATTTTATTATGTCTGACGGAGCGCTGTACAGTAGAGACGGTTCGGAATTGATACAGGTTTTTGCGGGACGTCTCGGTGATACTTTCAATATACCGGAATCGGTTTCAAGTATTGAAAGATATGCATTTTGGGGATGTGATGATTTAGAGTATATAGGACTTTCGTCACATTTGTCGGAGATTCCCGAGTTTTCTTTCTCAAACTGCAGCAATTTGAAAGAGATTTCGATTCCGTATTCTATCCGCAAAATCGGAGCAAAAGCATTTGAAGATTGTGTTTCTTTAGAACACATAACTTTGCCGGTTTCTGTAACAAACATTCATCAGACGGCATTTGACGGATGTTATGATTTGAAGATTTCTGCGGAGGAAGGAACTGCTGCATATGAATTTGCAAGAGCCTTTGAATCAAATCATATTTTAATGATGGAACAGGAAGAAACTATTATCAGTGATAATTCCATCGGAAATATTTATAAAGATTCTGCACCCGGAATGCAAAAAACGGAAACCGAGGAAGAAGACGAGAAAGAGAAAGATGAGGAAGAAACAGGCAAGGAAGTGCTTGATGTATATAATCCGCTGAATCCGTCTGATGTTTCGAAATTGGATGTTTCGGATTATTATGGACCGGATGACTCGGGTGTGATTGGGAAAACAAGAGTTGTTGCGGGAAATGCTGTTGTTTTTTATGAGGAAGACGGAAATGTGACAGACGGTGATTTCGTACAAGAACCGCAGGAAGAAGTTGCTGCAGATTGTATTGCAGAAGATG
>JAZQDJ010000128.1:0-15841 GCA_045546735.1 Lachnospiraceae bacterium
TATTATTATAACGCCTTTATTGCAGGAACAGCGACAGAAGAATGTGAGGCAGGCAGTTTTAACATTATTGTGACGGATTCATCATCGAATACTGCATCAATTACAGTAAATTATGATGCGATTCTTAATCCTCCGAAAGCGATTACAGTAGACGGAACCGAATTTACTACCGCAGAAGATCAAACAGAAACAACATGGTACTATGAAGCCAGTACAAAAACATTAACTTTAAATGGATATGATGGCGGTCTTATATGCTCGGAAGAGGATTTATACATTATTCTTAAAGGGGATAATACGCTTACGCTTCCGGCTGCACCGGATGCCAGTTCGGTATACGGAATAAAATCATCCGGAGCAATCAATATCACAGGAGACGGCGAAGGAGAAGAAGATACACTGACAGTAACCCAGACCGGATTTACCAGAGGCGATGTTTATGTGACGGGAATCGATGCAGAAACAGATTTGACGATTACAGATTGTAAAGTAGCAGTGAACTTTTCAGCAGCGGATAGCGGAAATGAAATCGGGTATTATTCGAGAGTAGGTCTTGCGGGAAGATCGGGAAGTACATATGTCACCGGATGTGCATCTTTGGATATCGATATTACAGAAAACAATTATTCTGCAACCGGTGTATTGAGGGGCTTGTATGCGCAGACAAGCGGAACCGTCGATATCAATATTTATGATGCAGATGGGGCAGACGGCACAGCAGACGGTGATTTTATAGGAGTAGGCGGTCTGATCACATCCGGAAACGGAACCATTCATTTGAGCGTACCAAACGGAAACGCAGTGGAAGGACCGCTTGTTGTAAAAGAGATGGCAGGAGATATAACTTTCGAAGGCGGAATCAAAGTGGGTTCGACGCAGGGAAGTTATATGGAAAGCAAAAATGGCTTATATCTTGCACCGAATAAGAAAATTACAGTAACAGCAGATGAAAATGCAAAGAGTGGAATCATGCATACAAATTTCAATGGTACTGTCAGCCAAGGTTGTTATCTGATAAAAGAAGACGGAACGAAGGTAACAGGAGGAAACATTGTCACACAGGCAAATAATCCATTGGTATTTGCGGATAGTGCGGAACTGGATATAAGCGGACTTGTGGTCGGAGGCGGTTACTCCGGAAAATATTTCCACGGAATGGTCTTCGGAGGAAGTGGTGAATATACATTCAGCATTGACCCTGAGACACCGTTGCCGGCCGGTCTGGAACTTAGACAGAGAAATGATTATTATTATAACGCCTTTATTGCAGGAACAGCGACAGAAGAATGTGAGGCAGGCAGTTTTAACATTATTGTGACGGATTCATCATCGAATACTGCATCAATTACAGTAAATTATGATGCGATTTCAGTTGCAAATCCGATAACAGGAATTAGTTTTGTGCAGCCGGAAATTGTGCTTGATATAGGTGAAATGGAAACACTGGAAGTTGTGATTACTCCGGATGATGCATCAGATAAAACCCTCAACTGGTCATCGTCCGACAGTACCGTTGCGTATTTTGGTCAAAACGGACAAATAAAAGCAAGTTCACCGGGGACAACAACAGTTACTGTGACGACACACCAAGGCGGACTGAAAGACACTTGTAAAGTATACGTAAAAGAAGCAACACCTTCGGCGACATCCGGTGAGACACATATTGAAGATTTAATTCCGAATGCGAATTATTCTGTCAGCGGAAACAGCCTGACAGCAGATGCAAACGGAGAGATTGAGATTATTGACGCATGGCGTGATAAGACGATTGATATTATTAAATTAAACGCTGAACCGAAATGTAACAGCGATGTGCAGCAGCTCTATATTCCGGACAAATCTGCAGTCAGCATTATGACAGTATCTGCGCTTGCCACGTTGGAGTATAGTGAATCACCATATGACGGAGCATCAAAAGAGCCGACGGTTGCAATCGAAGGCTTGACACAAGATGTCGACTACACGGTAGCTTATGAAGATAACATCGATGCAGGTACTGCGAGCGTGGTGATTACCGGAATGGGCGGTTATTACGGTTCTTTCAAAAAGTCATTCAAAATCTTACCGATTAAAATGACAGGAATTACAGCAAATGCCTACAGCGGTGCATATGACAAGATGGGGCATACGTTTACTTTAAGCGGAGTACCGTCCGGAGCAAGCGTGACTTATTCAGAGACAGAAGACGGCTATTATTCTGCGGTAAAACCGACAAGAGTAGAAGTCGGTGAGACGGTTGTATATTTCAAAGTGTCTTTAAAGAATTATGAAGATTTTTACGGTAGTACAAAGATTGCTGTTTTGCCGATTTCTATGGAAGGAAGAACGGTAAATTTATCGCAGTATTCCTTCACCTACGACGGAAAGGCAAAAACACCTGCAGTTACAATAACAGATCTTGTGGCAGGAACCGACTATACCGTTTCATATACAGACAACGTAAATGCAGGAAAGGCAAAAGCTATTGTTACCGGAAAAGGAAACTACGGCGGAACGATTGAAAAAGAATTTACAATCATACCTGCATCTATCGTAGGAAAAACAGTGACATTGTCCCAAGTTTCTTACACGTATGACGGAGCAGCAAAAACACCGACTGTAAGCGTGGCTGGTCTGAAACAGAATGTTGATTATACAGTTACATATGCAAACAATATTAACGTAGGAACAGCGACGGTGATTGTGACAGGAAAAGGAAACTATACAGGCGGTATTACAAAGACATTTGAAATTAAAGAAAAACCGGCTCCGGCAAAAAATACAACACTTACCGACACAAAGACTGGTATCAAGTACAAAGTAACAAAAGCAGGAAAGAGCGGCGGAACGGTTGAGTTTAAGACTCCGAAGAACAAAAAGGTGACGAAGGTAATCATTCCTGCAACAGTAGAGATTGATGGTATTACCTATAAAGTAACAACGATTGCGAAGAGTGCATTCAGTGGTTGTTCTAAACTGAAAACGATTACCATCGGAAAGAATGTAACAACAATCGGTGACAAAGCATTTTATAATTGTAAAGCTTTGACAAAGATTATAATTCCGAGTAAAGTGACAAAGATCGGAAAAGCCGCTTTCTACGGTTGTAAGAAACTCAAAAATATTACAATCAAAACAACAAAACTGAAATCAAGCACAGTAGGCAAAAATGCATTCAAGGGAACTCCGAAGAGTGCAGTTGTAAAAGTGCCGAAGAAATCAGTAAAAGCATACAAGAAATTCCTTTACAAAAAAGGTCTTCACAAAAAAGCGAAGATTACGAAGTAGAGGTTTTCTATACTCCACCCAAACATGGCTGTCATCCCCGGCAGCCATGTTTTTTGTCGGAAACAAAGCAGTGAAGCAAATTTACCGATTTTTCGTGGGATTACGATAAAAATCGGGTGTCAAAGCAGAAAAAATCCGATTAAATTAGGGAAATGTAAAAAAATCGGGGGAAGAAAAAAGCATCACCCCGATTTTTTTTGAATATTGTAGATAAATAGGGGGAATTTAAGAAGAAGCCTCCGATTTTTTTGAAGAAATGCTGAAAAATCGGGGCGGGCCAATGAAAAGCAAGAAAAATTTCCGGACGCCCAACAGCCGGATAAGCAGAAAAAAACGGAAATCACACGTTAAAATGTAATTTCCGTTTTTTATATTACTTATCCAAATTTGTATTTGCAGTCGACAACATCAGCTTAATACGGTTGAGCTGATTTACCTCGCTTGCGCCCGGATCGTAGTCGATGGCTACGATGTTCGCAGCAGGGTAGCGCTTGCGGATTTCTTTGATTACACCTTTTCCTACCACATGGTTCGGAAGACATCCGAACGGCTGTGTACATACGATGTTTGCAGCACCGTTGTGAATCAGTTCAAGCATTTCGCCTGTAAGGAACCAACCTTCACCGGTTTGATTTCCGAGAGATACAATATCTTTGGCCATCTCTGCCAAGTCATAAATGTTCGCAGGCGGGTCAAAATGTTTTGACTTTACAAAGGCTTTTGTCGCAGCGCCGCGGGCAAAGTTCATCGCTGCAATACCGGCTTTACAAGCGTTGGCAGTTTTTTTCGGCGTTCCGAACTGCTCGGATTTGTAAATCTGGTTGTAGAAGCAGTAGAACATAAAGTCTAAAAGGTCAGGACAGACTGCCTCGGCCCCTTCTGCCTCTAAAAGTTCTGCGAGATAGTTGTTAGCTGCAGGCAGAAATTTAACCAAAATCTCACCGACAATACCGACACGAGGTTTTCTCTCTTCGTGAATCGGAATGGCATCGAATTCAGCAATCATTTGTCTACACATACGTTTAAATGTTGCAAATGACATGTATTTGCGAGAGACAAACTGTCTGCATTTTTCTTCCCATTTTTTGTGTACTTCATTTACACTTCCCGGTGTAATTTCATAAGGGCGCATGCGGTAAACGCATTTCATGATAATATCGCCGAAGATTGCACCGTAAACCGTGCGGATCAGAACATTGAGATCCAATTTAAAGCCCGGATTACTTTCCAGTCCGCTCATGTTAATGGAGATGACAGGAATGTGCTCGAGGTTAGCCTTGGCTAACGCGCGGCGGATAAATCCGACATAGTTTGTGGCACGACAACCGCCTCCGGTCTGTGTCATGACAACAGCAGTTTTATTTAAGTCATATTTGCCTGACTGAAGTGCATCCATAATTTGTCCGACAACAATCAGGGAAGGATAGCAGGCATCATTATTTACATACTTCAGACCTGTTTCCACTGCATGACGGTTATCAGAAGGTAACACTTCAAAATTATAGCCGCAGGCTCTGAATCCGGATTCGATAATATCGAAATGGAACGGAGACATCTGTGGACACAAAATCGTATATTCTTTGCGCATTTCCTCGGTAAAGGAAACTTTGTTTATGGCAGAAGAGTGAACCACACGCTCTGCGCCCTGTGCCTCTTTTACACGAAGAGCTGCAATCAGGGAACGGATACGGATTCTGGCCGCTCCGAGGTTGTTTACTTCATCAATTTTCAGACAAGTGTAAATCTTGTCGCTTGCAGTTAAAATGTCATTTACCTGATCGGTTGTTACGGCATCGAGACCGCATCCGAAGGAGTTGAGCTGAATGAGGTCAATATTGTTTGTCATGCGCACGTAACAAGCCGCAGCATACAGACGGGAGTGATACATCCACTGGTCTGAAACAATCAGCGGTCTTTCCGGCCATCCGAGGTGTGAAATAGAATCCTCAGTAAGGACTGCAATATCATAAGAGTTAATAAGTTCCGGAATACCATGGTTGATTTCAGGGTCAATATGATACGGACGTCCTGCCAAAACAATACCGCGTTTATTGTTTTCATTCAGCCATGCGATGGTTTCTTCGCCCTTTTTGTGAATGTCTTCTCTTGCATGCTCCAGTTCATCCCAGGCTTTGTCTACCGCATGGTAAATTTCACCTTTCGGAATGTCAGGGAATTCTTTTGCAAGAACGCTGAAAATGACTTCTTTATCGCGGAAGGAGAGGAACGGATTGTGGAAACGTACGTCTCCGCGACCGATTTCCTCTACGTTGTTTTTGATATTTTCCGAATAAGATGTAACAATCGGACAGTTGTAGTGATTACCTGCGCCCGGTACTTCATCACGCTCATAGAAAAGAGCAGGGTAGAAGATATAAGGAACGCCTTGTTTGATTAACCACGTAATGTGTCCGTGCGCCAATTTGGCCGGATAACATTCAGATTCACTCGGGATAGATTCGATTCCAAGTTCGTAAATTTTGTGTGTCGAAAGAGGCGACAGCACAACTTCATATTTCAACTCCGTAAAGAATGTAAACCAGAACGGATAGTTTTCATACATATTCAAAACACGTGGGATACCGACCTGACCGCGCTCTGCCTGGTCTGCAGGAAGAGGCTCATAATCGAAAATACGATGTAACTTGTATTCATAAAGGTTCGGAACATTGTGTTTGTTCTTTTCTTTTCCGATACCGCGTTCACAACGGTTTCCGGATATGTACTGACGTCCGCCCGTAAACTGATTGATGGTCAGACGGCAGTGGTTTGTACAGCCCTGGCACTTAGCCATGCGTGTTGTAAACTCAAGTGCATTGATTTTTTCAATTGAAAGCATCGTGGATTCTACAGCAGTTGCATCGATGTCTTTTGCTGCCTGAGTTTCTTTTTCGTGGAAACGTTCTTTGGCAATCAGGGCAGCACCGAAAGCACCCATGATACCTGCAATATCCGGGCGTACAGCTTCGCATCCTGCAATTTTCTCAAAACTGCGAAGAACCGCATCGTTGTAGAAAGTTCCGCCCTGAACAACGATTTTTTTGCCGAGTTCGCTTGCAGAAGATACTTTGATAACTTTAAATAATGCATTTTTAATAACAGAATAAGCAAGGCCGGCGGAAATATCAGCAACGGATGCGCCTTCCTTCTGAGCCTGTTTTACTTTTGAGTTCATGAAAACCGTACATCTCGTACCGAGATCAATCGGATTTTTAGCAAATAAAGCTTCCTTTGCAAAGTCTTCGACGCTGTAGTTGAGAGATTTTGCAAAAGTTTCGATAAAGGAACCACAGCCGGAAGAACATGCTTCATTCAGCTGAACACTGTCCACAGTACCGTTTTTGATTTTGATACATTTCATGTCCTGACCGCCGATGTCAAGAATACAATCCACGTCAGGAGAGAAGAAAGCAGCGGCATAATAGTGTGCAACTGTTTCGACTTCACCTTCGTCCAAAAGGAAAGCAGCTTTCATCAAAGCCTCACCGTAACCGGTCGAGCAGGCATGTTTGATGGTTGCAGACGGCGGAAGCTGGGAATAAATATCTTTAAAGGCAGTGATTGCTGTCTTTAACGGACTTCCGTTGTTGCTGCTGTAGAAAGAATATAAAAGGGAACCGTCTTCGCCGATGAGAGCTACCTTGGTTGTAGTAGAGCCGGCATCGATACCGAGATAACAGTTTCCTTTGTAGTTTTCAAGTTTTGAAGTACGGACTTTATGTGAGTTATGTCTTGTTGTAAATAATTCGTACTCTGTCTGTGTGGAAAAGAGCGGGGACATACGTTCTACTTCAAATTCCATTTTGATGTCCGAAGACAATTTATTGACCATTTCACTCAGCGGAAAAAGCGTGTCATCTTTTGCAGTCAGTGCAGAGCCGATAGCGGCAAAAAGGTGAGGATTTTCCGGTGAAATAATATGTTCATCATCAAGTTTTAAGGTGCGGATAAACGCCTCTTTCAGTTCGGAAAGGAAGAAAAGAGGTCCGCCGAGAAAGGCAACGTGTCCGCGGATTGGTTTTCCGCAGGCAAGACCGCTGATGGTCTGGTTGACTACCGCCTGGAAAATAGAAGCGGAAAGGTCTTCCTTTGTAGCACCGTCATTGATGAGCGGCTGAATGTCGGATTTGGCAAATACACCGCAGCGTGCAGCAATCGTGTAAAGTGACTGGTAGCTTTTGGCATATTCATTTAATCCGGTTGCGTCTGTCTGCAAGAGAGATGCCATCTGATCAATGAAAGAACCTGTACCGCCGGCACAGATACCGTTCATACGCTGCTCGACGTTACCACCTTCAAAATAAATAATCTTTGCATCCTCGCCGCCGAGTTCAATGGCAACATCCGTCTGAGGTGCATATTTTTTCAGTGAGGTAGAAACTGCAATGACTTCCTGCGTAAAAGGAACGCCGAGACAGTTGGCAAGTGCCAAACCGCCGGAACCTGTAATCATCGGTGAAACAGAGACTTCTCCGCACTGGGCGTAAGCGTCTTTTACAAGGTCAAGTAAAGTTTCACGTATATTTGCAAAATGCCTTTTGTAATCAGAAAATACTATATTTTGCTGCGGGTCAAGAAGCGCAATTTTTACGGTGGTAGACCCGATGTCAATTCCTAAAGTGTGATGCTGCATAGACATGTGCAATCATCCTTTCTTATTTATATGTGTTCTTAGACACCGTTTTACATTATACGACAATGATTTTAATTGCGCAATCTGCATTTTGGTTAAAAATTATAAAAAAAGCATGAACAAATTTACTTTCCGATATTGGCGTGCTAAAATATATCACGTATAAAAATACGTTTGACAGAGGTGTATATATGAACTGGTTATCAAAAATGGAACGAAAATTCGGAAAGTATGCGATTTCCAATATTACGTTGTATCTGATTATTTGTTATGCGTTTGGCTATGTAGTGCAGCTTGTAAATCCGGCATTTTTGGCATATTTAACATTAGATCCTTATCAGATTTGCAGAGGACAGGTTTGGCGTATCGTTACATGGATTGTAATTCCGCCGAGCAGTCTGGATATCTTTACGCTGATTATGCTTTATTTCTATTATTCTATCGGTTCAAGTGTCGAGCGCGCATGGGGAACATTCCGGTATAATGTTTATCTTATTTCCGGAATGATTTTTACTGTGGTAGGAGCACTTGCACTTTATTTGATTTGTGTGATGACGGGACTGAATGAAACGATGACAGCGATGGAATTAGGTATAGACCTTGCGTCTTATTATTCGATGCTTTCGCTTAATTTCAGTACTTATTATGTATGCATGTCTATTATATTAGCTTTTGCGATGACATTCCCTGACGTGCAGGTTCTTTTAATGTTTATTATTCCGTTAAAGATAAAAGTACTCGGAATTATATATGCCATAATTTTAGGTTTGGATTTCTTTGGCAGTTTTATGGCGGCAACGCAGGCTTATAAAGCCGGATCGGTTGTGTGGTATTATTCGGCTGCGAATTGTTTTGCGATTTTATTCTCGCTTATGTCGGCAATTATTTTCTTTGTGACGACACGACGTTCTTTCCGCACGCCGCGGCAGATAAAGCGTCAGCATGAGTATAAAAAACAGACCGTTCAGATGAGAAAGATATCAAAACATAAATGTGCAATTTGCGGACGTAGTGCGGAAGAATTCCCGGAACTTGATTTCCGTTTCTGCTCAAAATGCGACGGAAACTACGAATACTGTAACGACCACCTCTTTACCCACACCCATGTGACACGTTAGTGAGTAGAGGATATGCAACGGAATTTGCTTATAAAAAAGCATCTGTTATATGTCAAACTCACTTGTTGATATACTAATATAATTTTATATAAGGAGTTTATCCATGAACGAACAGCAATTCAGAGAAAATCTCGCAGCGCTCACGGACCTTGCGAAAAAGCAACAGCTTTGTGTCAGCGAGCAGCAGCTTGCAGAGTATTTTCCGGATACAGTAGAAAATGAAGAACAGAAAAAACTGCTTTTGGATTATTTGACCTCACAGAAAATCTCGGTCGGTGAAAAGGCAGATTTAGATGAACTTTTGTCGATGGAAGATAAAGATTATCTGGCAGAATATACAGAAAGTATCGAGGCAATTGAGCCGATCGGGAAAGAGGAACTGACAGAGATTATGCTTTCCGCGATGGCAGATGATGAACAGGCACAGCAGATTGGGCTGTCGCAGTTCCTTTCACAGGCGGCTACGCTCGCAAAACTTTACGCGGGACAAGGCGTTATGATGGAAGATTTGGTCGGAGAGGCAAATCTGGCGCTTATGCAGGCGGTACGCAGTCTCGGATGTGTTGAAGCGCAGGAGAATGTTTTTGACGAAGTGTGCGGATTCCTCGGGAAATGTATGATGGATGCGATGGAACAGCTTATCAATGAAGAGGCAGATGAGAAAAATGCCGATCAGCAGATGGCAGATAAAGTCAATCGTGTGGCGGACGTTGCTCAGGAACTATATGACGATATGAAACGCAAGGTGACAATCGAAGAGATTTGTGCTAATTCAGAACTGATACCGGAGGAAGTGGCAGAAGCCATGCGTCTTTCCGGCAACTTAATCGATACGATCGAAATGGAGAAAACAAATGATGACAATGGGCAATGAAAATGATTTTAAGTTTGTGATGCAGAATTTTTCGGACGTGTTTTTGGGACTCCGAATGACGTACAGTGAACTTGCAGATCATGAGGATACACCTCAAAAGTTGAAAACCTCGATATATATGTATATTTTACCTGAGGCGGGTGAGGATATAAGAATATGCGACCACGTTCTGACGATGGATGAAAAGAGCAAAGCATACGATGTGTTTGCCCGTCTGAAGGGCAAATTTAAAGTGATGCTTCCGGTGGAAATCACTGACCGGAAAGGAAAAACGAGAGTGGAATACAGAGAGAAAATTCTTACGGTCAAAGAACTCGTAAGCGACAGTGAATTAAAAGCGCGGATTAATCCGGATTATATTTTGGAATATAAATTTTCGAAATTGCATCTCGGATCATTGGCGGTATAAACGGAGGGCAACATGGATTTTACAAAAATAGAAGCATATGAATTAATCGAGGACAGAAACGTTGAAGATTTAAAGTCACAGGGTGTGATTTTAAGACATAAAAAAACAGGGGCAAGAATTACACTTCTTGCAAATGATGATAATAACAAGGTGTTTTATATCGGATTTCGGACACCGCCGACAGACAGTACAGGTGTGGCCCATATTATTGAGCACAGCGTGCTTTGCGGTTCTGACAAATATCCGGTGAAAGACCCGTTTGTGGAACTTGCAAAAGGGTCGCTGAATACCTTTTTAAATGCTATCACATATCCGGACAAAACAGTATATCCGGTTGCGAGCTGCAATGACAAAGACTTCGCGAATTTGATGGACGTGTATTTGGATGCGGTATTTTACCCGAACATTTATAAAGAGAAAAAAATCTTTATGCAGGAGGGGTGGCACTATGAGTGTGAATCACCGGAAGATGATTTGACATATAACGGTGTCGTGTATAACGAAATGAAAGGTGCATATTCTTCGGCAGATGATATGCTTGACCGAGAAGTGTATAACAATCTCTATCCGGATACAGCTTACGGTGTTGATTCCGGAGGAAAGCCTTCGGATATTCCGGATTTGACATACGAAAATTTCCTTGCTTTCCACAAAAAGTATTATCATCCGTCCAATAGTTTTATTTTCCTTTACGGAAATATGGACATGGAGGAAAAACTACGCTATCTCGATGAGGAATATTTGTCAAAATTTGATTATCTTGAAGTGGATTCCGAGATTAAACTTCAGAAACCATTCGAGAAGACGGCAGAAGTAAAAAAAGAGTACCCGGTACTTGAGACGGACGATACAACAAATATGACATATTTTTCATATAATGTTTCCATCGGAACATGTCTTGATAAAGAATTGTATCTTGCACTTCAGGTACTTGATTATGCACTTTGTTCTGCACCGGGAGCACCTGTAAAAGTAGCACTTCTTGATGCGGGAATCGGAGAAGATGTCTACAGCGTTTGCGAAAACGGAATTTTGCAGCCGTTTTTCTCTTTTGTTGCAAAGAATGCAAAAGAAGAAGACAAAGAGAAATTTATTTGTATTTTAGAAGAAACCTTGAAAACATTAGTAAAAGAAGGTGTTTCGAAAAATGCAATCTATGCAGCATTAAATACGTTTGAATTTAAATACAGAGAAGCTGATTTCGGTGCATATCCGAAAGGGCTTATGTACGGTCTCCAGGCGCTTGACAGCTGGCTGTATGATGCGGGCAGACCTTTTATGCACATCGAGGCGTTGGATACGTTTGCACTTTTGCGTGAAAAAGCGGAAACGGATTATTTTGAGCGCATGATTCAGGAACAGATTCTGGATAATCCGCACAAATTGATTTTGAGCATGGTTCCGGTAAAAGGCTTGGAAAAGAAAAATAACCTTGAACTTGCGCAGAAACTGGCGCAGCATAAGGCATCTTTGACGCAGCAAGAGCTTATGCAGATTATTGAGGAAACAAAAGCGCTCAAGGAATATCAGGAAAAGGAAAATACACCGGAAGAACTTGCGAAGATTCCGATGCTTTCCCGAGAAGATTTGGGAAAAGAAGCAATGGATTTCTGTACACAGGAGCGCACATATAACGGTATGAAAGTGCTGTTTCATCCGGTAGAGACAAACGGTGTTGCTTATGCGAGACTTGCGTTTGATATGAGGGATTTACCGGCAGAGAAATTACAGTATTTTTCACTACTTAGGAATATTCTCGGTCTTGTAAATACTGAAAATTACAGCTATGGGGAGCTTTTCAATGAAATTAATTTAAAAACAGGCGGATTATTCTTCCAAATCGGAACATACTCCGATGCCAAAAACCGTGATGAATTCAAAATGTTGTTTGAAATAAAAGGTAAAGCTTTTGAAAATCAGATCAGTGAGTTTTACCGCCTGGCGGAAGAAATCATGTTTACGTCCGATTTGGCGGATGAAAAACGCCTGAAAGAGATATTGGCAGAACTGAAATCCCGTATGCAGGCGCGCATGATAAATGCAGGACACTCGCTTGCAGTGTTGCGTGCAGGTTCCTATATTTCACCGTCTGTATGGGCAGATGAAGTGATGAGCGGTGTGAGTTTTTACCGGTTTATCAACGGACTTTTGTCAGATTTTGACAACCAAAAAGAGACATGCATTGCGCAGTTAAAAGAAGTTTTGGAGTTTATTTGCCACGCACCGCGTATGATGTATGATTATACAGGATCTGAGGACGGTCTTGCCATGATGGAGAAAGAATCGGACCGTTTTGTACAGAAACTCAGTCCGGAACATAATTCCGGCGAGATATTTGCGGCTCAGCTTTCCAAAAAGCAAGAAGGATTCTGTACTTCAGCCGGAATCCAATATGTCTGCCGAACAGGAAATTATGCGAAAAAAGGGCTTTCTTATACAGGCGCACTGCGTGTACTCCGCGTGATGATGGGATATGATTATCTTTGGAATCAGGTGAGAGTAAAAGGCGGCGCTTATGGTTGTATGAGTGCGTTCTCAAAAGAAGGAACTTCGTATTTTGTGTCGTATCGTGACCCTAATTTAAAACAGACAGTAGATGTTTATGAAAAAGCACCGCAGTATTTAAGAGAATTTGTAGCAGATGAAGAGACGATGACGAAATATATCATCGGTACCATCGCTGAAAAGGACATGCCGCTGTCGCCGAGCGCTGTCGGAGCACGGAGCTTTGGAGCATATATGTCAGGATTTACGTTGGAAGATGAGCAGAAAGAAAGAGATGAGATTCTTTCCTGCAGCGTGGAGGATATTCACCGCATGGCGGATTATGTACAGGCGATGCTTGAGGAAGAAGCGTTTTGTGTAGTTGGTAACGAGGATAAAATTAAAGAGTGCGGAGAAATGTTTGAAGAAATTCTTCCTTTATTTTAGGAAAATACCAAAATATGTATGTGGGGAATACGTATGTTAGTTATCAAACGTTACTAAGGGGGTAATATTATGAAAAAAATGATGAAAAAAGCAATGGTGTGGTTACTTTGTATCGGAATTTGTGCATCGATGCTCGGTTGCGGCGGGTCTGCGGATAAGGCGGCTACTGAGTCTGTGGTGACGCAGGGTTCGGCGATGGACAGCTTTGATACAAACGGGCTCTACATGGACGGTGCAACGGAAGAGTATTATGAAGAAGAGCCGATGGAGGAGTCCGTGGCAGAAGAAGAGGCCGCAGCTACGGGCGAGAGCACAAATCTTGAAAATACAGTGGCATCTAACCGTAAACTGATCCGCCGTGTCAACATGAATGTGGAGACACAGGAGTTTGAAAAACTGACACAGTATATTGAAAGTAAAGTCAGTGAACTCGGCGGTTACATGGAGCAGAGCAATGTGTACGGCGGAAGTTATGAGTACAATGAACGCAGAAGTGCGCAGTATACGGTTCGTGTTCCGGTGGACAAACTTGATGTACTTGTCGGTTCGGTAGCTGAGCAGGGAAATGTTACAAATAAAAACGAGAGTGCGACAGATGTAACGCTTTCTTACGTGGATACCAAGAGCCGCAAAGAAGCAAATGAAGTGGAATACGAGAGATTGATGGAACTGCTGAAACAGGCGGAGGACATCGATACAATTGTTGCTCTTGAAAGCCGTCTGACAACCGTCAGATACGAGATTCAGAGTTTGGAGTCACAGCTTCGTACATATGACAATTTAGTTGATTTTGCAACCGTGGAAATCAATGTACAGGAAGTTGTCATCTATACACCGGTAGAACCGGAAAAGAAGACAGACCTTCAGAGAATGACCGAAGGATTTGTTAACAGTATTGAAAATATTTTGTTTGATATCAAAGAATTTGCGATTGATTTTGTAATCGCTTTGCCTTATCTTATTTTATGGGCAGTGATTATCGGAAGTATTGTTCTGATTGTCCGTAAAATCAGAAAGAATAAAAAAGCAAAAAAGGAAAAAAAGGATGCAGAACGAAAAGAAAACAGGGTTTGTGACGCTGATCGGAAGACCGAATGTGGGGAAATCAACGCTGATGAATCGTCTGATCGGACAGAAGATAGCAATCACATCGAATAAGCCGCAGACGACGCGTAATAAAATTCAGACCGTATATACTTGTGATGAAGGACAGATTGTCTTTTTAGATACGCCCGGTATTCACAAGTCGAAAAATAAACTCGGAGATTATATGGTGAGCGCTGCAATGCATACGCTGAAAGAAGTGGATGTTATTCTCTGGCTTGTGGAACCGTCGAATTTTATCGGTGCAGGCGAGAGACACATTGTGGAACAGCTGAAAAAAGTGAAAACGCCGGTAATTCTTGTTATCAACAAAATCGATACGGTAAAAAAAGAACAGATATTAGAATTTATCGATACGTACAGACAGGTGTTTGATTTTCAGGAAATTGTTCCTGTATCAGCACTTAAAGGCGATAACGAGCAGGATTTGATTGATACGATTTTTAAATATCTTCCGTATGGACCGATGTTTTATGATGAAGATACGGTGACAGACCAGCCGCAGCGACAGATTGTGGCAGAGCTGATCCGTGAGCAGGCGCTCCGCTGCCTGGACGAAGAGATTCCGCACGGTATTGCTGTTTCGATTGAAAGTATGAAGTACAGGGAACATGTGGTAGATATTGATGCGACGATTGTTTGTGAGAGAGATTCACATAAGGGAATTATTATCGGAAAAGGCGGAAGTATGCTTAAGAAAATCGGTTCCCGTGCCCGTCGCGAAATTGAAGACTTGCTGGAATATCATGTGAATTTGAAATTATGGATCAAGGTAAAGAAAGACTGGCGTGACAGTGACTTTTTGTTGAAAAATTTCGGATATAACGCAAAAGATATTCATAAGTAGGAATAAACTGGTACACATATTTTGGTGTAAAAAGCAGACCATATTTGTGAGATACATGATGTGGAAAGCAGGTGGCCAAAATGCAAAAAGAGGAGTGCTGGAAGAGTTTTTTTACGAGTGGGAAAGTATCGGATTACCTTGCATATTGCAATGCAGAGAATGAAACGTATTGCGATAAGAAAGATGCGGAAGGTAAATCCATAGCTGCAGGCGATGCGTCAAATGACAAGAGGAAACATAATGCAGGATTTTATTGAAGTGACAGGGATGGTTTTGAAAGCCGTCCCTGTTTTAGACACAGACAAAAGAATCACGATTCTGACCAAAGAGCGGGGGAAAATCGGTGCGTTTGCAAGAGGGGCAAAACGTCAGGGGAGTCGCTTTATGGCAGTGACAGAGCCGTTTGTGTATGGTACGTTCCGCTTGAATGAGGGAAGGAATGCCTACAATGTTTCGGATGTGAAGCCGGATCAGGTTTTTAAAGAAGTCAGAGAGGATCTGGACAGTGTTTTTTATGCGAGTTATTTTGCTGAGGTGGCAGATTATTATACGCGTGAAAACAATGATGAGAGGGAGATGCTGAAACTTTTGTACATGTCAGTGAAAGCACTTACGGTGGAAGCTATCCCGAATGAACTTGTGCAGTACATATTTGAGA
>JAZQDJ010000129.1:0-16610 GCA_045546735.1 Lachnospiraceae bacterium
CTGTGCGACAGGCATACAGGAGATTCTGGATAAGGGAACGGGACATTTGTATCGGGCAGATGTTCTTACGGACTATTTGCAGGAAATAGAAGAGAAACTGGAGTACAGACATTGGTTTTTCGGCCATTATCACATGGAACGGGATGTGGATGAAAAGCACAGCCTTCTTTTTCATGCAGTCATTCCGGTTGAAAATCACGAATCTTTGGAAAATGTACCGGTACCCGGGCATCCGCGATATTGCCGGGATGAGATGGTCAGAATAAACGTAGGAGGTGCGGAGAAGGTCGGGAAAATATATATTGTCGACGCATACGGAACCTTTGAACAAAAGGAAGAACCGTCTTATGATATTTTGGTGGAAGAGGAAAATATGCTGTATAAGCATGTTTGGGAGTCGGAGATACTCGGAAAGTACCGGGGCGGAATTTAAAAGGATAAAGTTTACAATCCGCCCGAGAAATGCTACAATGGCAGATGGATATTTTTTAATAGAAAGAAATACAGAAAGAACAGGTAAGTAATATGGCATTGAATAAAAAACCGGTAACCGGAATGAAGGATATTCTTCCGGAGGAGATGCAGATTCGTGACTATGTCATGGGTGTAATTAAAGAAAATTATCGTAAATTCGGTTTTACACCGATTGAAACACCTTGTGTGGAAAGTATCGGAAATCTTTGCTCAAAACAGGGCGGAGAGAATGAAAAACTGATTTTTAAAATTATGAAGCGCGGTGAGAAATTGAATCTTGAGACAGCGCAGACGGAAAATGATTTGGCAGACGGAGGACTTCGTTATGACCTGACACTTCCGCTTTCCCGTTACTATGCAAATCATGCAAACGAGCTTCCGAGTCCGTTTAAAGCATTGCAGATGGGAAATGTATGGCGGGCAGACCGTCCGCAGAAGGGACGTTTCCGTCAGTTTATGCAGTGTGACATCGATATTCTCGGAGAGCCGAGTAACCTGGCGGAGATTGAGCTGATTTTAGCTACGACAACGACACTTGCAAAACTCGGATTTTCTAATTTTAAAGTGCGTTTAAATGAGCGTCGTATCTTAAAGGCGATGGCAGCGTACTCAGGTTTTGATGAGGAGCAGTTTGACCTTGTGTTCATTATTCTTGACAAGATGGACAAGATCGGTATTGACGGTGTCAAAGAAGATCTTTTAAATAACGGTTTTGCAGCCGAGGCAGTGGATAAGTATATTGCACTCTTTAACGGAATGCAGGCGGCAGACGATGCGATTGCATATTTGGCACAGGAGCTGGGCGAGCACCTTGAAGAAGGTGTGGCTGACAGTTTGGCTGAGATTAAAGACAGTGTTTCCGCAGCAGTGACAGATGATTTCGAAATCGTATTCGACCCGACACTTGTACGAGGAATGTCTTACTATACAGGTACCATTTTTGAAATTGAAATGCCTGACTTTGGCAGCAGCGTGGCCGGCGGCGGAAGATATGACAAGATGGTAGGAAAATTTACGGGAAAAGATACACCGGCGTGTGGTTTCTCAATCGGATTTGAACGTATCATTACTATTTTGATGGATCAGGGATTCAAAGTTCCGGGAAGCGGTGAAAAGGTTGCTTTTCTTGTGGAGAAAGGTATTTCCGGCGAGAGACTTTCCGAGGTGATTAAAGAGGCGCAGCAGCTCCGTAAAGAAGGCTGGCAGGTGCTTCTTGTAAGAATGAATAAAAATAAGAAGTTCCAGAAGGAACAGCTTACAAAAGAAGGATATACTGAGTTTAAGGACTTCTACAGAGAAGCTTTGAAAAACTAGGAGGAACAGACAATGGCAGAATCAATGCAGGGATTAAAAAGAACCCACAGATGTACGGAAGTATCTGCGACAAATATCGGTGAAACCGTAACAGTGATGGGATGGGTTGCAAAACAGAGAAACGCAGGAGGAATCATCTTTGTGGATCTTCGCGACAGAAGCGGTATTTTGCAGCTGATTTTTGAAGAAGCTAAATGCGGCAGTGAAAACTTTGCAAAAGCAGCAAAACTCAGAAGTGAGTTTGTTGTGGCAGTTGTCGGTAAAGTGGAAAAGAGAGCCGGCGCAGTGAATGAAAATCTTGCAACAGGTGATATCGAGATTATCGCAGAGCAGATTCGTATTCTTTCCGAGGCAGAGACACCGCCTTTCCCTATCGAGGAAAATTCTAAGACAAAAGAAGAGATGCGTTTGAAATACAGATATTTGGATCTTCGCAGACCGGACCTTCAGCGTAATCTCATTCTTCGAAGCAAAATCTGTACGGAAGTCCGTGCGTTTATGGCAAAAGAAGGATTTTTAGAGATTGAAACTCCGATTTTGAATAAATCAACACCGGAAGGAGCGAGAGACTACCTTGTACCGAGCCGTGTACATCCGGGCAATTTCTATGCGCTTCCGCAGTCACCGCAGCTGTTTAAACAGCTCCTTATGTGTTCCGGATATGACCGTTATATCCAGATTGCAAAATGTTTCCGTGACGAAGATCTTCGTGCGGACAGACAGCCTGAGTTTACACAGATTGATATGGAGCTTTCTTTCGTGGATGAAGAAGATGTTATCGATGTAAATGAGAGACTTCTTCAGCATGTATGTAAAGAAGCCATCGGTCTCGATATTCAGCTTCCGCTTCCGAGAATGCCTTGGCAGGAGGCGATGGACCGCTTTGGTTCCGACAAACCGGATACACGTTTCGGTATGGAACTTGTAGATGTGTCCGAAGTAGTGAAGGGATGCGGTTTCGGCGTGTTTACAGGAGCACTTGAAAATGGCGGTTCCGTGCGTGGTATCAATGCAAAAGGACAGGCAGAAATGCCGAGAAAGCAGATTGATGCACTTGTGGATGCAGCAAAAGGAAACGGAGCAAAAGGTCTTGCGTACCTTGCAGTGCTTCCGGATGGATCTTACAAATCATCGTTTGCTAAATTTATGACAGAGGAAGAACTTGCAAATCTTGTATCTGCAATGGAAGGTGAGCCGGGAGATTTACTTCTTTTTGCGGCAGATAAAAATAAGATTGTTTGGAATGTACTCGGTGCGCTCCGTATTGATCTTGCAAAGAAGCTTGATTTGATTGATAATGATAAATTCAATTTCCTTTGGGTAACAGAGTTCCCGCTTCTTGAGTGGGATGAGGAGGATAACCGTTTTGTGGCGGTTCATCATCCGTTTACAATGCCTATGGAAGAAGACTGGCAGTATATTGATACAGATCCGGGCCGTGTGCGCGCGAAAGCATATGATATCGTATTAAACGGTGTCGAGCTCGGAGGAGGTTCTGTCAGAATTCATCAGGATGACGTACAGGAGAAGATGTTTGAGGTTATCGGTATTCAGAAAGAAGAAGCATGGGACCGTTTCGGATTCCTTCTGTCTGCATTCAAATACGGTGTTCCGCCTCACGCAGGACTTGCATACGGTCTTGACCGTATGGTAATGCTTCTTGTAAAAGCAGAAAGCATCCGTGAAGTTATGGCATTCCCGAAGGTAAAAGATGCTTCCTGTCTGATGTCAGAAGCACCGAACGTGGTAGATGATGTCCAGCTTGAGGAACTTTGCATCTCTATTGTAAAGCCGGAAGATGATGAGGAAGGCGTAGCGCTTACAGAATAAGAGGTTTGGCATATGATTCGACTTTATGCAGTCAACATTTTGCCGCTGAAAAATGTGATGTGTTTTGAAGCATGTTATATGAGGTCATCTAAGGAGCGGCAGGAAAAAGCAGATGTGTTGCAAATGCCGAGTGATAAAGCAAGGTGTATTGCAGCAGGACTTTTGCTTGAATATGCGTATGAAAAGTTCAGAATAGAAAAAACAAAAGAGTTAGCAAATGCTAACTCTTTTGGCTATGTACAAAATTCTGCCCTGTTTCCGGAAGAGATGCCGAAGATAAGAGAGGGGCTGCGCGGAAAGCCGGAGTTTGAATGGCCCGGGGAGTGCGAAGCGGAGTGTCATTTTAATTTGTCGCATTCGGGGAATTACGTAATTTGCGCCGTGGCGGATTTTGAAGTGGGAGTGGATATTCAGAGAAGAACCCGGGTAAGAGACAGTGTGCTGCGGAAATTTTTTTCAAAGGAAGAACAAATGCGTGTGGAAGCCGGCGGGGATGATGAAGGTTTAAGAGAAATAACATTTGCGCAGATTTGGTCGCCGAAGGAGGCGGAAACAAAACTGACAGGAAGAGGCATCGGGCAGATGGTAAGTCTAATGCTCGGAAATGAAGAGCCGGCGAAACTGACAATTTGGCAGGGAATATTGGAGGGGGATTATGCCTGGTCCGTTGTAAGTTATCCGGAGGTAACGGGCGACGAACCGGAAAGTTTAGAGCCGGTGATTGTAGATGAAGGAGAACTTTTTTATGAAGGAAAGTTTTGAGAGAAGTGCCATGCTTCTCGGCGAGGAGCAGGTGGAAAGCCTTGCTGATAAAAAAGTTGCGATATTCGGAATCGGAGGTGTCGGCGGGTATACGGCTGAGGCTTTGGCGAGAACAGGAATCGGGGCATTTGATTTGGTTGACCATGATACCGTCAGCGTGACAAATCTAAACCGTCAGATTATTGCGACAATGAATACCATAGGCAGGAATAAAGCAGAAGTGATGAAAGAACGTATTCTTTCGATTCATCCGGAGGCAAAAGTGACGGTGCATGACTGTTTCTTTTTGCCGGAAAACGCTGATGAATTTGATTTTTGCGCATATGATTATGTCGTGGATGCAGTCGATACCGTGACGGCAAAGCTTGAGATTATAGAGCGGGCGAAAAGTGCCGGAGTTCCCGTAATCAGTGCGATGGGGGCGGGCAATAAACTTGATCCGACTAAATTTGTTGTGACAGATATTTCAAAAACGAGTGTGTGTCCGCTTGCGAAAGTGATGCGACGGGAATTGAAAAAACGCGGTATTTCGGATGTGAAGGTGGTTTATTCGACAGAAGAGGCGCTAAGTCCTCTTTTCGAGCCACCGGCGGAAGGCGAAACCCGGAAAAAAGCTCCGGGCTCAGTTGCGTTTGTTCCGTCGGTTGCAGGTCTGATTGTTGCTTCACAAGTGATCAAAGACCTGACACGGTAGTTTCGATTCCATTGGCGATAGCCTGTGCGATTTCGTTAAAATTTTGATCGAAGAATATGTTGTCCTGTGCTGTGTTGACGTAGCCGACTTCCAAAAGGACAGCGGGCATGTTCGTGCGGGACAGCACGGTCACATTTTTACGCTCTGTAATACCGAGGTTGGTAAGACCGATATTTTCAAGCTCGCGGTCAATGTTGCGTGCAAGCTGCGCTGCGACACCGGAATCGGAGTAGACAAGCGTTTCCACGCCGGAATAGGATTCGGGTACCGGAGTGGAATTTCTGTGAATAGAAATAAAAAGGTCAGCTGCGGCATTGTTAGCCTCGGCTGCTTTTTGGGAAGGAGACTCATAGATGTCTCCTTCTCTTGTGTATAAAATATTTAAATCGGGATTTTGTTCTAAAATCTGTCCGACGGCAAGGGTGAGGGCAAGAACGTCGTCTTTTTCCCGTCTGCCTTCAAAGACGGCGCCGAAATCATAGCCGCCGTGTCCGGCGTCAAGTACGATAGTTGTCATGTTTCACCTTTTGGCGTTTTATATTAATATATGTAATGAAAGGCCGGAGGTGAGTGTTCTAATATAGAAAGAGACCTCATACAATAAAGCAAGAAAATGTAATTCGGTGATTATGATGATGAAAAGATATATACTTCCTTTTTTGAAGTTTTTGGCTGTGTCGTTTGTAATCAGTGTGGCGTTGCTTTTTTTGCTGGCGTTTTTGTTGTTTAAATTCCATTTGTCGGATGCAGTTGTGTCGGCGGCTGTCATTGTGATTTATGTGTTGTCAAATTTTCTGGCGGGATTTTTGGCCGGAAAAACGATGGAGAGACAGAAGTATTTGTGGGGGCTTGGACTGGGTGCAGCGTACTTCGCGGTTCTCTGGATAGTGACGGTACTTACCGGCCGCTCACCCGAAGAAATCGGGCAGGGTTTTGCAATGACGCTTTTTTTATGTCTGGCAAGCGGAATGCTCGGAGGAATGGTGAGCTGAGAATGAAAAAAACTCTTTCATTGATAAATAAAGTGTGTTATACTAGCAATAGTTTTTAATTATTTAAGGAGGCAATGTTATGAAACATATCAAAACATTAAGCACAAGAGATTTAAAGAAATCTATGAAAAAAGGTGGTTGCGGTGAGTGCCAGACATCTTGCCAGTCAGCATGCAAGACATCTTGTACAGTAGGAAACCAGAGTTGCGAAAAGGTAAAATAATAGCAAATTGATTAAGCAGCGACTCACCTCGCTGCTTAAATTTATGACAATACAGAAACTGAGAGGAAGATACATTGGTACATTGTTATAAGAGCAATGGCTACAATATTGTGATGGATGTTAACAGCGGATCCGTCCATGTAGTAGATGACATTGTTTATGACCTTATCCCTCTGTTAGAGCCTTTGGTGAAAGAAAAGAAAGACGCGCAGACGATGCAAGACCTTGCTATGAAGCAGGGCTTTTCGTATGCCAAAGAAGAAGTTGCGGAAGCAATCGAAGAAATTCTTGCATTGGCAGAAGCGGACATGCTTTATACAGAGGATATTTACGAAAATTATATTGATAGTTTTAAGACTAGGGAAACGGTGGTAAAAGCGCTTTGTTTGCATATTGCGCATGACTGCAACCTTGCCTGCAAATATTGTTTTGCGGAAGAGGGCGAGTACCACGGACGCAGAGCGCTGATGAGTTATGAGGTTGGTTGTAAAGCACTTGACTTTTTGGTTGCCAATTCCGGAAACAGAATTAATCTGGAAGTTGATTTCTTCGGCGGTGAACCGCTTATGAACTGGCAGGTTGTAAAAGATTTGGTAGCCTACGGACGTTCCTTGGAAGAGAAGAACAACAAAAAGTTCCGCTTTACCCTTACAACAAACGGTGTTCTTTTAAATGATGACATTCTGGAGTTTGCAAACCGAGAGATGAGCAATATCGTACTCAGTATTGACGGACGCAAAGAAATCCATGATATGATGCGCCCGCACAGAGGCGGACAGGGAAGTTATGATGAAATAGTACCGAAATTCATCAAGGTGGCAGAGAGCCGCGATCAGATGGATTATTATGTAAGAGGTACATTTACACATCATAATCTTGATTTTTCAAAAGATGTCCTTCATTTGGCAGATCTCGGATTTAAGCAGATTTCCGTGGAGCCTGTTGTGGCTGAAAATACTGCGGACTATGCAATCAGGGAGGAAGATATTCCGATGCTGATGAAAGAGTACGATGAACTTGCACTCGAACTTATCCGCAGACGCAAAGAGGGCAGAGGATTTAACTTCTTCCATTTTATGATTGACTTAGAAGGCGGCCCGTGCGTGGCTAAGCGTCTTTCCGGATGCGGAAGCGGAACGGAGTACCTGGCTGTAACGCCTTGGGGAGATTTTTATCCGTGCCACCAGTTTGTCGGCAATGAGGATTTCTTACTTGGAAATGTGGATGACGGAATTACGGCGGAGCACATTTGTAATGAATTCAAACAGTGCAATGTGTATGCGAAGGATTCTTGTAAAGATTGTTTTGCGAAGTTTTACTGCAGCGGCGGTTGTGCGGCAAATGCCTACAACTTCACCGGGCAGATTAACGGAGCTTACGATATTGGCTGTCAGTTACAGAAAAAACGTGTGGAATGTGCGATTATGATAAAGGCAGCACTCAGTGACGAGGAGGAATAAAAATGAAAAAAAGCACTGGAATTATGACACTGCTTCTTTCGATTGTAGCGATTGTCGGACTTGGATACATTGCCATGTTCGGTATTAATGCAAATAAGACGGGAGCAGCCAGCAACATTAAGCAGGGTCTTGACCTTGCGGGCGGTGTCAGCATCACATATCAGGTAGTAGGTGATGAAGAACCTTCGACAGAAGATTTGAATGACACCATTTACAAATTACAGAAACGTGTGGAAAACTACAGTACAGAAGCACAGGTTTACAAAGAGGGGACAGACCGTATCAATATTGAAATTCCGGGTATTTCCGATGCAAACGCTGTACTTGAAGAACTCGGACAGCCGGGTACTCTTTACTTCATCAGCCAGACAGGTAGTGACGGAAGTGAAAACTACGGTATTACGATTCTTGATGACGGAACATATGATTATGCATTGTTAAAATCTATCGATGAACTGAAAGCAGACGGCTGTATCGTACTTGACGGTACGATGGTAGCCAGTGCCCAGTCTGGTGCTGCCCAGAATGAGCAGGGAGCAACAACAGGTGAATATGTAGTTTCTCTTACTTTTACAAAAGAAGGTACTGCTAAGTTTGCTGAGGCAACAACTGCTGCATACCAGAGCGGTGAGAGCATCGGTATTTACTATGACGGAAAATTTGTTTCCGTACCGAACGTAACAGAACCGATTACAGGCGGACAGGCTCAGATTTCCGGACTTGCAGATTTCGAAGAGGCAGATAAACTTGCAACATATATCCGTCTCGGCGGTTTAAAACTTGAATTAAAAGAACTTCGTTCAAAAGTGGTAGGCGCACAGCTTGGTTCCGATGCGCTTGAAACAAGTTTACAGGCAGGTGCTATCGGATTCGGTATCGTATGTCTGATTATGATTGTTGTATATCTCCTTCCGGGATTTGCATCAGCAATCGCACTTACGCTTTATGTTATTTTGACATTACTTGCTTTAAATGCATTAAATATTACATTAACGCTTCCGGGTATTGCCGGTATCATTCTTTCCATCGGTATGGCGGTGGATGCGAATGTTATTATCTTTGCGCGTATCCGTGAGGAACTTGCAACAGGTAAGACAGTTCAGTCTGCAATGAAGATTGGTTATGACAAAGCGATGTCAGCCATTCTTGACGGTAATATTACAACGCTTATCGCAGCTGCTGTGCTCGGACTGAAAGGTTCCGGTACTGTCAAAGGATTTGCGATTACACTTGCACTCGGTATTGCTCTTTCCATGTTTACAGCACTGTTTGTGACAAGGACACTTATGAAAGCGTTCTTTGCAGCGGGATTTGTGGATGAGAAGTGGTATGGTAAAACAAAGAAGATGAAAACTATCGACTTTGTATCAAAGAAAGCTGTATTCTTCGGGATTTCTATCGCGGTTATTCTTGCGGGATTTGTACTTCTCGGTGTAAATAAAGCAAATACAGGTAATATTTTGAATTATTCTCTTGAGTTTATGGGTGGTACATCTACAACAGTAACATTTAATGAGGATATGACAATTGAACAGATTGATACAGAAGTTGTTCCTTATATTGAAGAGATTACGGGTGACAGCAATGTACAGGCACAGAAGATTAATGATACAAATCAGGTTATGTTTAAAACAAGAACATTGACGGTTGCAGAAAGAGAAGCTTTTGTTCAGGCTATGGGAACGAACTTTAATGTTCCTGAAACGGGTATTGAGGCAGAGACAATCAGTGCAACAGTAAGTAACGAGATGAGACAGGATGCAGTTGTTGCGGTTGTAATTGCTACAATTTGTATGTTGATTTACATCTGGTTCCGTTTTACGGACATCCGTTTTGCAGCGAGTGCTGTACTTGCTCTTGTGCATGACGTTTTGGTTGTTCTTGCGTTCTATGCGCTTGCAAAGATTTCTGTCGGAAATACATTTATCGCATGTATGTTGACTATTGTCGGATATTCCATCAACTCAACCATCGTTATTTTTGACCGTATCCGTGAGAACTTAGGAGAAGCAAGAAATAATGATGAACTGAAAACTCTTGTAAATGACAGTATTACACAGACATTGACAAGAAGTATTTACACAAACCTTACAACATTCGTTATGGTATTCGTGCTTTATCTCATGGGTGTTTCAAGTATCCGTGATTTCGCACTTCCGCTCATGGTAGGTATTTTTGCCGGAGCATACTCTTCGGTAGGTGTTACAGGCTCATTATGGTATGTAATGCGTACGAAAATTGCAAAGAAAGAAGCAGTAGAGAAAAAGAAAAAATAGTTGTCATAACATCGAAAGTGCCCTTGCTAAAGCAGGGGCACTTTGTTATAATAGAGTGGTAAATGACTTTTTACATATTATTACGCATGTAAAGTGTGGAGGGATTAGTTATGATTTTTTTAGTCATCATCTTTGCAGTGGCAGCCGGTGTGTTCGGATTTCTGTGGTTCCGTGAGAAACAGAGCAGCGCAGATCCGAAGAATTCGGTGAAAACTGTGACAAAAGGTATTTTGGACAAGGGAGGTGTAGGCCCGGTTCTTGCTGTGACAAACGATAATCAGGTTTTGTTCTACAACAAAGAATTTGTTCAGTTATTCCCGGAGATTATTAATTCAGAATCGATTTCTGCTTATCCGGAAATGGTACGCCTTTTCACAGACGAGGAATATGTTTCGGAAGTTCTTTCCAAGATTTATGAGGTTCGTCAGGAATCCATTATGGAAGAAAATGTTCAAGGTAAATTCGTATGGCTTGTAGATGTTACAGGTCATTATAAGACAAATAAAAAGCTGACAGAGCTGAAAGAGATGGCGGATGCGGCTAATAAAGCAAAATCTAATTTCCTTGCAAATATGTCTCATGAAATCCGTACACCGATCAATACAGTACTCGGTATGGATGAGATTATTTTAAGAGAAGCGACAGATGTGCAGATTAAGGGCTATGCGGAGAATATCCGTGATGCAGGTACGACACTTCTTTCTCTTGTAAACGATCTTCTTGATTTCTCTAAGATTGAATGCGGCAAGATGGAAATTCTTCCTGTAGAGTATGAAATCGCAACGGTACTTACAGAAGTTATCAATATGATTGAAATCAAAGCGGCAAATAAGAAACTTGAGTTTAAGGCAATTGTTGCAGAAGATATGCCTTACCTTCTGTTTGGTGATGAAATCCGTTTGAAACAGGTTATTTCCAATCTTTTAACGAATGCCGTAAAATATACGGAAGATGGAAGCGTTATTTTAAAAGTAGATTGGAAAGAGGCGGGAGATTCTTCGGTTTCCCTTATCGTTTCCGTTATCGATACAGGTATCGGTATTAAAGAAGAAGACCTCAGCCGTCTGTTCGTATCCTTCGAGCGTATCGAAGAGAAACGTAACCGTAATATCGAAGGAACCGGTCTTGGTATCAGTATTACAAAAGAGCTTCTTGAACTTATGAACAGTAGTTTGAATGTAAGAAGTGAGTATGGCGTAGGTTCTACCTTCTCCTTCACTTTGAAACAGGGAATCCGTGACCGTAAGCCGATTGGTAAGTTCCGTGAGAAATATGCTTACAGCAATGAAAAGAGTAAGAAGTACAGAACAACATTTGTAGCGCCGAATGCAAAGATTCTTGTTGTAGACGACAATGCTATGAACCTTTCGGTTGTAGAAGGACTTCTGAAAAATACAACCATTCAGGTGGATTGTGCAAACAGCGGTGCAGCTGCCCTTGAACTTTGTAATGATCTTAAGTACGATATCATCTTTATGGATCACATGATGCCATACATGGACGGTATTGAAACACTTAAGAATATCAAAGCGGCGACAGAAGGTCCGAACATTGACACACCTGTTATTGTTCTTACTGCAAATGCTGTTTCCGGTGCGAAAGAAATGTATCTTGAAGAAGGTTTCGTAGATTACATGTCAAAACCGATTCAGGGTAAACGTCTGGAAGAAAAGATTGTGGAATACCTTCCGGAAGATAAATATGTCATGATTGAATATGATGACATGGAGAAGAAACTGTATCAGAATCTTTGGAAAGCAGTAGCAGATGACATTATGTCAGAATATCAGTTCAAGATTCTTGATATTCCTATGGCAGTTGAGTCGGCAGAAGGTGATAAGGATTGTGTCATCTTCCTGTTTGAATCCTTCCGTGACAACGTGGATAAGAATAAGACGGATATTGTGTCTTCTTATGAGAAAGAGGATTACTCAAATTATACCATCTTCGTACATGCGCTCAAGAGTACATCTAAGATGATCGGTGCACAGAATCTTTCAGAGATGGCCCGTAAGATGGAAGAGTCAGGAAAAGCAGGTGACTTTGATTATATCAAAGCAAATTATGATGCAATGATTGCAGAGTATGATGCGGTTGTTGCTGAAATCAATGATTACTTGGCAACAAGATAAAAATTGTAAAAAGAGGCTGTTGCAAAATAGATGAATTTTCATCTGTGGAGCAACAGCTTTTTCTGAGTAATTTTTCGGGGCACGCATGGGGAAAGTGTAATGCTCCGGGGGCGAAGGTTGAGAGTGAAGCTCCGGGGGGGCGAAGATTGAGAGTGAAGCTCCGGGGGCGAAGGTTGAGAGTGAAGCTCCGGGGGCGAAGGTTGAGAGTAAAGCTCCGAGGGCGAAGATTGAGAGTGAAGCTCCGAGAGCGAAGATTGAGAGTGAAGCTCCGGGGGCGAAAAAGGAGTGTAATGCTCCGGGAACATATATAAGTGACTAAAAGCAGAGAATATATATGTGATTTTTTCGAACATTTTCGTCTATATATTTGGATTTTTAATAAAATATATGTATTTTGAGTGTTTGCAAGGCATGTTTTAGAGAATTATGTAAACAAAAAGAAGGCTTTAGGCAAAAAATATACAGATATATATGTCTTTTTAGCCTTTTCTGGACGAAAAACGTTGCAAATTTTACATATATATGTAGGACAAATGATATAATCTAGACGAATTTCCCGGGACAGAGCGCTTTTCAACATCAAAGGGCGCAGGGATAGAGCGCTTTTCAACATCAAAGGGCGCAGGGGATAAATTTTCGCAAAAACAGAAATGAACATTTAAGGGCATTACAAAACGCCCTTTTATTGTACAAGAAAGGAAATCAAGTGTTTCATAGACTTACAAAAAGACAAAAACGAAGACTCAAGGAGTACATAAGAGTATATACGGCGAGATTTGTTGCACTTTGCATTGTTATTGCGCTGTTTCTCGGTGGTTTTTTGCTGGTCAGAACGATTGTCAGGAAAGTGACCGGAGATGAAAAGGCAATGGAGACGATTCTTGATGTCAAGTTGGCAAAGAAGGTAAAGAGAGTGTACGAGCGTCCGGAGTTTGAGGTTCATCTTTTACCGCATAATCCTTATTCCAGACCGGGAGAAGATTTGCCGGAAGTGAATGCGGTTTTTGTACATTACACGGCAAATCCGGGTACGGATGCAGCGCAGAACAGAAGCTATTTTGCAAATTTGGCGCAGACCGGGGAAACGTCTGCAAGTGCACATTTTATTATCGGATATGAGGGCGAGATTATACAGTGTGTTCCGCTTTGGGAAATTGCCTATGCGGTAAAAGGACGCAATTATGACTCGGTCTCTATTGAATGTTGTTATCTGAATGAGGACGGAGAATTTACGCAGGAAACATATGATTCGCTCATCCGGCTTACCGCCTGGCTGCTCGGAAAATATGAATTGGATACGGATGCGGTAAAAAGGCATTATGATGAGGGCGGCAAGAATTGTCCGAAATTTTATGTGGAAAAAGAAGATGCATGGAATCGTTTAGTCCGGGATATTGGACAGTACATAGAGGATAATGGTACATATGAAAAACCGGAGACGGACGAAGAGGTGGAATAGATGGCAAAAGAAAAGTGGGTACTTATAACGAAAAAAGCTGATTTTGATGAGATGGCACAAAAGTTCGGAATCAGTCCGATGTTGGCACGGATTATTCGAAACAGAGATGTTATAACGCCGCAGGAAGTAGCGTACTATTTGAATGCAGGACCGGATAGGATGCATGCGCCGGAGCTGATGAAGGATATGGAGCGCGGAGCGCAGATTTTGCTTTCGAGGATCCGGGAAGGAAAGAAAATCCGTGTTATCGGTGACTATGACGCGGATGGTGTTTGTGCGTCCTATATTTTAAAAAAAGGCTTATCGGCGCTCGGCGGAGAGGTTTCCGTCCGTATTCCGCACAGGGTAGCAGACGGTTACGGACTGAATCTTCGTTTGATTGAGGAAACGGAAGCAGACGGTATCGATACGATTGTGACATGTGATAACGGTATTTCGGCGAGAGAAGAGATTGCATATGCAAAAAAGTGCGGTATGACGGTTGTGGTTACGGATCATCACGAGGTTCCTTATGAGGAAACAGAGGAAGGTCGTGTAGAGCTTTTGCCGGAGGCGGATGCGATTATCAACCCGAAACAGGAAGCTTGCAAGTATCCGTATGAAGGAATTTGTGGGGCGTTGGTAGCATATAAGCTCATACAGACGATGTTTAAGATGGCAGGCATTAACGGTGAAACCGTGCTTCACGAGCTCATGGAGTTTGCGGCGATAGCCACCATCTGTGATGTGATGGATTTGCTGGACGAGAACCGTGTTGTTGTAAAGTACGGATTGGAGTATTTAAATAACTCTTCCAATCTCGGACTTCGTAAATTAATTGAGGTTTGTGATTTGGCAGACAAAAAAATAGGCTGTTATCATATCGGTTTTGTAATCGGTCCTTGTTTAAATGCAACAGGGCGTCTTGATTCGGCGATGCAGGCAATCCGTTTGTTTGAAACAACGCAGGAAGAAGAAGCACAGGCACTTGCCCTGGCTCTTAAGGATATGAATGATGCGAGAAAAACCATGACAGAGAAAGGGGTGGAGAGTGCAGTTGAGATCATCGAGAATCAGGGCTATGCACAGGACTGCGTTCTTGTCGTGTATCTGCCGCAGTGTCATGAGAGTATCGCCGGAATTATTGCTGGAAGATTGAAAGAAAAATACTATAAACCGGTATTTGTTCTGACAAACGGAGAGCAGGGATTAAAAGGTTCGGGACGTTCGATAGAAGCGTATTCTATGTATGACGGTCTATGCGAAGTAAAAGACCTTCTCGGCAAGTTCGGAGGGCACAAGATGGCTGCGGGACTTTCGCTGGAGCCTGAGAATCTGGAACAGTTTAGGCGCAGATTAAATGAGAATGCAAAGCTGACAGAAGAGGATATGACACCGAAAATCAGAATAGATATTCCGCTGCCGATTTTATATGCATCAAAAGATTTTATCAAAGAATTGGAGCGCCTTGAGCCGTTTGGAAACGGAAATCGTAAACCTGTGTTTGCGCAGAAGAACTTAAAAATCCGCAATTGTGTGGTCAGAGGGCAGAACCGAAATGTTGCAGGGTTCCGATTGGAAGATGACAACGGATATTATGTCAGCGGTGTCTATTTTGGTGAGGCGGATGCATTTGTGCAGGAAGTGAAAGAACACGGCGGACGTATCAATATTGTTTATTATCCGGAAATCAATGAATACAATGGCTTGGTTTCGGTGCAGATTGTTGTTTCGCACTATAGTTTTCCGGAACTTTAAGTTAAAAATAGTTTGAAAGTCAAAATATCTTGTGATATACTATCTATGATATATCGCATAAGGAGATAAAGGATATGATAGTAGAACCTAAAGTAAAAGGATTTATATGTATTACAGCACATCCGGAAGGATGCAAAGAGAGCGTGAAGAGACAGATTGCATATGCGAAGGAGCATACAAAGGAAGGATGTCCTAAGAAAGTGCTTGTCATCGGTTCCTCTACAGGATACGGACTTGCATCGCGTATCAGTGCAGCATATGTCGGCGGTGCGGCTACGCTCGGTATTATGTTTGAAAGAGAAGCGGCAGGTAAGCGTACGGCAACTCCGGGATATTACAATACAAAAGCGTTTGAGGAGTTTGCGGCAGCTGACGGTCTTTATGCAAAGACCATCAATGGCGATGCTTTTTCCAAAGAGATTAAGGAAGAGGCAATTCGTGTCATCAAAGAGGAACTCGGCAAAGTAGATATGGTTGTTTATTCTCTTGCTGCACCGCGCAGAGCTATGGCAGACGGAAGCGTTTTCCAGTCGGTGCTTAAGACAACCGGAAGCGAATTTACGGAAAAATCATGGAACGTGGACACGAACGTTGTATCCGAGGTTACGATTCCTTCTGCAACAGAGGAAGAAGTAGAGGCGACGATAAAAGTTATGGGCGGCGAAGACTGGATGGACTGGATGGATGCGCTCAAAGAAGGTGACGTACTTGCAGATGATGTTGTGACAGTTGCATATTCTTATATCGGACCTGAGCTTACCTATCCGGTATATAATCACGGAACGATCGGTATGGCAAAAAAACACTTGTATGAGTCATCTCTTAAGATTAACGAAAAATACGGAGATGCAGGAGTAAGAGCATACATATCAGTAAACAAAGCGCTCGTCACACAGGCCAGCAGCGCAATTCCGGTAGTACCGCTTTATTTTGTATCGCTTTACAAAGTCATGAAGGAAAAAGGAATCCATGAAGGCTGTATCGAGCAGATGGTACGTTTGTTTACAGATAAATTATTTGCGGAAAATATTGTGACGGATGAAAAAGGCCAAATTCGTTTGGACGATTGGGAGATGCGCGAGGACGTGCAGAAGGAAGTTATGGATGTTTGGGCTAACGTGACAGCGGAAAATATCCGCGAGCTTGCAGACGTGGACGGATATTGGGAGGATTTCTATCACCTGTTCGGATTTAAATTTGATAACGTAGATTATACAAAAGATGTAGAGGTATAAAAAGAAAAGAAGTCGGAGACAA
>JAZQDJ010000130.1:0-13956 GCA_045546735.1 Lachnospiraceae bacterium
AAACATATCAAAACTTGCACAAGCCGGTGACAGAAGTACCGCCTCTCCGTCTTTTGCATGGCTGTAACAGTAGTCTACTGCTTCCTGCATGCTCTCCACCATGATACAATTCTCAAATCCATGGCGTTTTGCGCAGGCAGCAATTGCATCCTTTGTCTGACCGAGTAATACAAATGCAACAATCTTTCCGTCAAAACTCTCAATCCACTCATCATAAGTACTCCCCTTTTCAGAACCGCCGCCAATTAAATATGTCGGCTTCACCATCGCCTGTACCGCCTTGATGGAGGCGTCGGGATTCGTTCCTTTTGAATCGTTGTAATAATCGACACCGTTTTTCGTTGCCACAAACTCTATTCTGTGTTCTACCGCATCGAATCTGCGCACCGTCTCCAATATTGTCTCCATCGGAACACCGTAAGCATCCGCCATGGCAATTGCCGCCATAACATTTTCCACATTATGTATTCCGAGCAATTTCATTTCATGAATGTTCATCAGCTGCTCCGGATTTCCGTCCTTTGCCTTATAAATACATTCGTCTTTGTAATAGAAACCGTCCGAAAGTTCATGTGCTGACGCAAAAAGAATCGGCGTTGCACTGCAGCGCGCTGCAAAGTCCCTTGTATACTCATCCTCATAATTCAACACACAAAACTGTTCTTTTGTCTGATTTGCCGCAATCGCTTCTTTTGCCGCAACATAGTTTTCCATCGTATGATGACGGTTTAAGTGATCCGGTGTCACATTCAAAATCGCACTTACCACCGGACAAAATGTATGTACTGTCTCTAACTGAAACGAAGAAACTTCCGCAACCGTCACAGAATTTACCGTTGTTTTCTGCACCTCATCGGTATATGGATTTCCGATATTTCCGACAACAAAAGTCTTTTGCATATGCGCATCCATAATTTCTCCGAGTAAGGTCGTTGTCGTCGTCTTGCCATTTGTTCCCGTAATTGCAAGCACATCACCTTTTTCGAAAAGATAAGCAAGCTCAATTTCACCGAGAATCGGACGTCCCATATCTCTCAATTCATTTACAAAAGGAATATCTGTCGGAACACCCGGGCTAAGCACAACATAATCAAGTGCCCCCTTCTGCTCCGCTGTCAATTCACCGACTGCAAATGTCAGTTCCTGACCATCAGCCACAGAAACAGTTCCAACGCCTTTTTTCAAATCTTCTTCTGTCAGTTTCACATTCCCGTCCTGCAGGCAAACATCGGCTCCTGCCTTAAGCAACAGTTTTACCGCTGCCACTCCGCTCTTTCCTGCACCGACTACAAGAACTTTCTTCTTTTCAAACTGCATAATTATCGTCTCCTTAAATTGCTACTAATGCAATCAGGCAAAGAATTGCTGTAATGATAGAAAAAACAGCGACAATCTTTGTCTCTTTCCAACCACACATCTCAAAGTGATGGTGAATCGGCGCCATTTTAAAAATTCTTTTCCCATGAGTAAGCTTAAAGTAACTTACCTGCATCATAACAGAAACAACTTCTGCCAAATAAATAAATCCTACAATCAATATAAACAGCGGAAGCTGCATCATGTATGCACAAGCTGCCACAAAACCGCCGAGCGCAAGCGAACCTGTATCTCCCATAAATACGCTCGCCGGATGACCGTTAAATAAAAGGAATCCCAAAAGTGCTCCTACTACTGCACATGTAATCGGTTCGATACCGCTTCCGAATCCGACAGCTACTACCGTAAAGAATGTTGCCACAAGGCTTGTTACACTTGTTGCAAGTCCGTCCAATCCGTCCGTAAAGTTCGTTCCGTTTACAGTTCCTATCACAACAATGAATAAAAAGATAATATTTCCGACCATTCCGAAATCCAAATATTTATCACCGAAGAACGGAATACGCATTGCAAGATCAATCCCTGATACATTTACCACATAATATGCAAAAATTGCTGTCACTACAATCTGCAGTGCCATCTTCTGCCATGCGCGAAGTCCCATAGAACGTTTTAAGACAACTTTAATATAATCATCCAAAAATCCGATCAGTCCAAATCCGAGTGTCAGGAATAATACCGGAATAATCTTCGGATAATCTCTTACATAAAAAAGCGAAGTCACCAAAACTGCTGTCAAAATGATAAGTCCGCCCATCGTAGGTGTTCCGTTTTTCTTAAGATGAGACTCAGGTCCCTCATCTCTTACTGTCTGACCTACTTTTAATCTGCGCAGGAAAGGGATCATTACCGGTCCTAACAATGCGCTGACACAAAATGCAATAATGGCAGGAATAACTATCTCGTAATTAAAATTCATAATTTAGTTCCTTTCTGTATTTCCACCGCTCTTTTCTATTTCAAGATAAGGCAGTATATTTTCGTATAGCTTTCTAACTACAGGGGCTGCAATTGTCCCACCATAGTATACACCTTTCGGTGCCTGAATGACAACCAACGTAATAATCTGCGGATTTTCGGCCGGTGCAAAACCGATAAACGAAGATATGTACCGCCCGCTCCCTCTCGGCAATGTCTGACTTGTCGCTGTTTTTCCGCCGACGGCATATCCTTCTACCTGTCCGTTTTTGCCGCCGCCCTCCGCAACAACCCGTTCGAGAATCTTACACATCCTCGAAGAAATATCCTCGGATATTACATTTTGCTGCACCTCATACTGCAATGTTTCCACTGTGTTTCCGTCTTTATCGACAATGTCCGTTCCGAAATGCGGTGTCACCCTGTTTCCGCCGTTTACCACACAGCTGATTGTTGTCAAAAGCTGTACCGGTGTCACCTGAAACGACTGTCCGAATGACATGGTTGCCAATTCCACCAAACCGATATCTTCTTTTTTATGCATAATAGTATTTGCTTCTCCCGGAAGATCAATTCCCGTTTTCTGCAAAAGACCGAATTTTTCAAAATACTCATAATACGTCTGTGCCCCGAGCGAAAGACCGACATTTACAAATACCGGATTGCAGGAATTCATCGTAGCTTCCACAAAATCTTCACTCCCATGTCCGCCCACCTTATGGCACCGTATTCTGCGATCTTCCACCACGCAAAATCCCGGACAATGAAATGCACTTTTTTCACTCACAACCCCTTCGGAAAGTCCTGCTGCGGCTGTGATTACTTTAAATGTCGAACCGGGCTCATACGTATCGTTAATACAGTTATTACGCCACATCCGGTTGAGTTCATCCTGCTCATTCTCCGTCAGTTTGTCTCCTCGCAGTTCTATAAACTGCTCCGTCAACGTATACGGATGGTTTAAATCAAATTCCGGAACATTGACACAGGCATATATTTCACCCGTATTCGGGTTCATGGAAAGAATGGAAACCCCTTCCGCATCTTTTGCCTTCATTACCTGCTCTGCAAGCATCGTAGCATATGACTGGATATTAATATCAATACTCACCTTCAGGCTATTTCCCGTAACCGGTTCTTTCCTGCTTTCACCAACAGTTTCAAGCTCAACTCCGCGCGCATCCGTCACGGTATATATAATACCGTTTTCTCCCTTAAGTTTATCCTCATAAATTACTTCAAGCCCGATAATCCCCTGATTATCTGCCCCCGTAAACCCAAGTACTTTGCTTGCCAGTTCAGAATACGGATAATATCTTTTATAATCTTCATCCACCTTAACTCCGGAAAGATCTGCTTGCCTTATACGGTCTCCGGTTTCTTTCGGAACATTACTTTTTATCTTTTCAATAGAGGAACGCTTCTCCACCCTTTTTCGGACCATATCATCCGTCAAATCCAATTCTTCACAAAGCAGTTTAATTACTGCTTCCGGGTCCGTTATCTGGGAATGAATCACAGAAATTGTACAAACGGTTCTGTTCGAAGCAAGCACCTTCCCGTTTCTGTCCAGAATTTCTCCTCTCGCCGCTTTTATACTCCGTTCTCTCTCGTGAAGTTCTAATGCCTGCTGTGAATAATATTCTGACCGGAACACCATCAAATATACAAGTCTTCCCATCAACATAAGGATTGCCAACAGACAAACCATAAAGAAAAATAGTATTTTCTTCCGATGGTATGTTTTATATCCCCGCATAAATTCCTCGCAAATGTCTGTTATCACAATTTATTACATCTTTTGCGGGGTTATTCATTTTAAAATCCTGCGCCTGCAGAAAAATCATCTTCTATCTCTACATGCTCAACGCCGACGATTCCGTCCAAATCCGAATACTCGCCGCTTGCCGGTGCATATGTGTCCGGATCAAGAAGTTCTCCTGTTGCCGGGTCAATCACATAGCCTGTTGCGCCATCCGTTTCATAAGTTACACCATTATTATCATCCGGAACAGAATTTCCGCTTACCGGTATAATATGCAGTGCCTCGAGCTGCGCTCTTTCCTCTTCACTGAGCTCCTCTGTACGGAACACATTCATATACGGAAGAATTTCCGTAAAAATACCTTTTGCCAGTTCCTGTGCAAAACTTGAATGCGGCTGATCCTCTACGTTCGGTTCATCAATGACAACATATACTACCACCTGCGGATCATCCACCGGGGCATATCCCATAAAAGAAACAACGTAATTACCCGTTCCACGCGGCTGTTTCTCCGCCGTTCCTGTTTTTCCGCCGATCAGATATCCGGCCGGCACTGCTGTCGTTCCTGTTCCGAGACTGCAGACATTGGCAAGGTATACTTTCATTTCATCCGATGTTGTTGCCGAAATCGTCTGTTTCAACACGCGCGGCTGGATTTTTTCAATCGTAGTTCCGTCCGCATTACGGATTTCTGTCACAACATGCGGTTCATAGTATTTTCCTCCGTTAATAATAGAAGAAAATGCCGATGTCATTTGGATCATATTTACCATGTATCCCTGTCCGAAACTTGAAATTGCAAGGTCAGACGCCACCATATTCTCCGGATTATAAACGAGAGTATTCGTTCTTGCTTCACCCGCCAGGTCAATATTGGTTTTCAAGCCAATGTTAAAATTATATAAATATTCGGTCAATGTATCTTTACCGACTGTGTTCGCAATCTGAATCAATCCCATGTTACAAGACTGCTCCAAACACTGCGATAATGTCAGAGTTCCGTGTCCGATTCTCTTATGGCAACGGATCTTATGCTTGCTGACTTCCATGACTCCTTCACAATTATAAGACTCATTTCCTGTTAACTTTCCTGTATCCAGACCGGTCGCAATTGTCATCGCCTTTGAAACCGACCCCGGCTCATATGTGTCTGAAATGCAGTAATTACGCCAAATTTTATTAAGGCACTCATACATCTGCTCATCCGTCATTGATGCAATTGCTTCTTCTGAATAAAAAGGCGTAAGATCTTTCGGATTATTCAAATCAAAATTCGGATAATCCGCCATCGCAAGAACATTTCCTGTATTCGGGTCCATTACAATAACACCTGTATTGGTACTTCCTTCTTCGCCCTCACGAAATTCTCCCTTGTGTGCATCGTTAAACTGCTTAATGTACTTCTCAACAATCGTCTGGATATTAACATCAATTGATGTCACAATCGTATGTCCGTCTTCCGCTGCAATTGTTGTTCTTTCAAGAGTCGAACCCTCTGCCAGATAACCATACTCTCTTCCGTTTGCACCGTTAAGGGTATCATTATAATACTCTTCCAAACCAAACGTTCCGTTGTTATCAGATCCCGTAAATCCGATGACCGATGAAGCCAGCGTCGAATACGGATATTTTCTCTTATATTCTTCCTCAAACCACACGCCGACAATCGCTTTGTTTTCCTTTTTTTCCTCTAAAAAAGGTGCCACCACTTCATAATCAAGTGTCTTTAAAACCACATAGTACTGATTCGTCTTATTTGCCATAATGTGATCGCGCAGTTTTGCCGTATCCACGCCAAAATGCTTGTAGAGCGCAGACAAAGTCTCTTCCAGTGCATTCTCCTCTTTACTCTGATTGATTACATACGCATCAACAACTAAATTGTACACCTTTTCACTGTAAGCCAGTTTTGTTTCATTGGCATCCAAAATTTCACCGCGCTTATACGGAAGCGTCTTGCTGTCATATGCCTGCTGGGATAAAATCTGCTTTTTGTACTGTTCACCGTCTTTTTGGCAAATCCACACTAGACGTATACTTAAACCAACGAAAGCCAGTAGTATTAAACCGAATAATACTACCAGCTTCTTCTGTCTTTTTATCCCGAATCTTAATTCTTTTGTCTTTTTGGGTCCACGTTTCTTTGGATTCAATTTCTTTCCACCTCGCAACATTTCGATTACGGCAACGCCTGATACTGACGCACATAATCATCGGTAGCGCACGGAACCTCGATTACCTGTCCCTCTTGTGCATACTGCATTCCGAGTTCTTCAATCGCTCTTACCTTGATTTCTTCCATATTTACGCTACTCATAATTCTACTATACTCTTCTTCGTTGTCAAGTTTCATCGTATTTAACTGACTTTCCAACGCCGCAATTTCCTCTACCGCTGCAGTATTTGCAGACAAAAGTGTTAAATAACCGTACAAAATCATTCCAACCATGCAAATGCATGCAAACAAGAATACAACCTGTCCCGGACTCATGAATCTTGCTTTTTCTCTGTTTCTGCGAGTCTGTTTGCTGATTTTCTTTTTCGGTTCTTTCTCTATCTCACGTGTTACATCGTAATCATAGTCATTATAATATTTTCTTACTGTATTACCTTCTACACTTCTGGAATAGGAAGCATATCTATTCTGTCTTTCTGTCATATCTGTAACCCTCAATTCTGTTATTTTTTCTCAAAAATTCTCAGCTTAGCGCTTTTGCTTCTGCTGTTCTCCTCCATCTCTTCCTGCGACGGAAGAATCGGTTTTCTTGTAACCGCCTTCCCTTTTGATTCTTTCCCACATGCACACACCGGAAAAGAAGGCGGGCATGTACAAGGATTTTCATTTGTTTTAAAAATTGTTTTTACAATTCGATCTTCTAACGAGTGGAATGTAATGATGCAAAGTCTTCCTCCCGGATTTAAAAGATCAATCATGTCATCCAAAGTATCTTTCAGTACATCCAATTCTCTGTTGCACTCAATCCGGATTGCCTGATAGGTACGCTTTGACGGATGACCTCCGTTTTCACGCATCTTTGCAGGTATCGCCGCTTTGATAATTTCATTCAACTCATACGTTGTCTCTATACGTTTCTTTGCTCTCGCTGCCACAATGTGCTTTGCGATGTTTTTTGCAAATTTATCTTCGCCGTAATCTCTGATAATACGGAAGATTTCCATCTCGCCGTATTCATTCACAATTGTCTCTGCTGTCAGCGTCTGTCTTTCATCCATACGCATGTCCAGCTTTGTGTCATATTTGTAGGAGAATCCTCTCTCCACCGTATCAAGCTGATAGGATGAAACACCGAGGTCAAGCAAAATCCCGTCTACTCCGGTAAAGCCGCATTCCTTTACCACCTGACACATATTTTCATAATTACTGCGGACAATCTGAACGATTTCTCCATAAGGAGCAAGTCTTTCGCTTGCAGCTGCTATCGCCGCTGCATCCTGGTCGATACCGATTAATCTTCCTTCTTTCGAAAGCTTCGATGCAATCACGCTCGAATGTCCGGCTCCGCCCAAAGTTCCATCCACATAAACTCCGTCCGGCTTGATATTCAGTCCTTCAATTGTTTCATTCAATAATACCGATTTATGTGAAAAAACCATGTGTACCTCGATTCGTCTTAAATCTGGAAACCGAGTTCTGCCATCTGTTCCGCAATCTCGTCCATGTCGCTGTAATCTGATTCATTCTCCCAGGCAGCCTTGTCCCAAATCTCGATTCGATTACCTACACCGAGGAGGACAACATCTTTTTCAATCTTTGCATAGCCACGGAGAACCGACGGTACTAATACTCGTCCCTGCTTGTCTATCTCGCCGTTTGATGCGCTGGCAAGAAAGAAACGGTTCAATCTTCTTGTGCTTGGATTCGTCAGTGGCAGGCTTTTTAAGCGGTCATGCAGGAGGGTCCATTCTTCCATCGGGTACACAAAAAGGCACCCATCCAATCCTTTCGTCACGACGAAGTTCTCGCCGAGCTCATCTCGAAGTTTGGACGGGATGATCAGTCGACCCTTGGCATCAATTGTATGACTGTACTCTCCCATGAACATAATAATCACCTGTGTGGAATGTGATTTGCTTTGCATTTCTGACACACCGGCGCCTCGGTTTGTCATTTTGCACCACTTTCCACCCCTTACGAACCACTTTTCACCACTTGGTTATCATTTTAAGGTATTTTTAGTGTTTTGGCAATAGGGTTTGGCTAATTTTTTCTTGGAATTTTCTGCATTTGTGCGTTGGTGGTGTGTGGTGGAGGGAAATTGGTGAGAATTGGCTATACTTTGTCTGGTTTGTGGGTGTTTTTGCTTTGGCCGCGGGGAATTTTGCTTTGGCCGCGGGGTGCATCTGTGTTATGTAAACTTATTTCCCGCATTTTTTCCTATAGTTTCACCATTTTTATGCTCTCTATCCCTCTTTTTTCAGCCTCCGGACGACTATACTTCTCTTTTTATGAATCTCTATCTGGCCTTTTTCTTGTTTTATCCCACTATTTTATCTCTTTCTTGCCCGCCTCTAGTTTACATAATTTATCCCGAGGCAGATATTTGCATTCTTTTCCATACTTCTATCCTATTTTCATTCAAATTTCTTCGTCTATATTTGCCAAAACACATCCACCTATCTGACAATCAGCCCCCAAAAACAAAAAAGTGCTCTGCCACTACTGTGACAAAGCACTTTTACTTTCTTATTATATTTGTCGCGCCTTTATTTATTTTCCGGCGCCGCCTCTTTTCCCGCACTCTCTTTCGCAAGCGGGTCTTTCTGTTTCAATCCATTCTTCATCGCCGCACGCACAATAATCTGCGTTCCAAGCGCTAAAACAAACAAGCCAATACCGAGCATCTGCGAAACTGCAATACCGGTAGAACCGATTTGAAGCTGGTCGGTACGAAGCCCCTCCACAAAGAAGCGGATGATTCCGTAACCGCCGAGATAGATAAGCATCATATCACCGTCAAACTTCTTGTGTTTACGATAAAACCATAACACAAGCAGTAAAATCAAATTCAATGAGCTTTCATATAAAAAGGTAGGATGTACCAAAATATAATTTGTACCATCTGCAATATGCGCCGCAATATCAGCCGAAATGTCTGACTGACGCACCGCTTCCATCGGAAGCTGCATTGCAAACAGACCGTCTGTATAACCGCCGAACGCCTCACGGTTCATAAAATTGCCCCAACGTCCGATAATCTGCCCGACCAAAAGTCCGAGCACAGCAACATCTGCCATCTTCCACAAATTCACTTTGCGAATCTTACAGAATACAACCAATGTCAAGAATCCACCGATAACACCACCGTAAATGGCAAGTCCGCCGCCACGGATATTGAAAAGTTGATCCAAGTGTTTTCCGTAATAATCCCAACTGAAAATCACATAATAAAGTCTTGCCCCGAGAATTGAAAACAAAATCGCCGGAACTGCAAAATCCCACCAGATATCTTTTGGATATCCGAGGCGGTTACTCTCATGGTTTGTAAGTGTAAAACCCAGAAGCATACCGACTGCAATGATGAGACCGTAAAACGCAATAGTCAGACCGAATACTTCAAAATTTTTCGGTACATTCTCAAGATAAATTCCGAGATTAGGAAATGCAATATCCCATTTTCCCATATAGCACATTCCTCACTTATACATTAAATCTAAACAAAATCACATCGCCGTCTTTTACGACATATTCTTTACCTTCCATACCGACAAGGCCTTTTTCTCTGGCTGCTGCCAAGGAACCCTGCTCGAGAAGGTCTTTATAATTTACAACTTCTGCTTTGATGAAACCACGCTCAAAATCTGTATGGATTTTTCCTGCTGCCTGCGGAGCCTTTGTTCCGATTTTGATTGTCCACGCTCTTGTCTCATCTTCTCCCGCTGTCAGGAAACTATGAAGACCGAGAAGTGTGTAAGATGCTTTAATCAGTTTATCCAAACCTGACTCTGCTATTCCGAGTTCCTCAAGGAACATTGCCTTTTCATCATCATCGAGCTCTGCCATCTCCTGCTCAATCTGTGCACAAATAACAAATACGCCGTCATTATCTTCTTTTGCAAACTCGCGCACCTTAGCCACATGCGGATTAGAAGCCGCATCGTCTGCGAGCTCATCCTCTGCTACGTTTGCCGCAAAGATTACCGGTTTGTTTGTAAGAAGATTGTATGTTCCGATAAAACCGATTTCATCCTCATCTTCTGTCTCAAATGTCTTAGCCATCTTTCCGTTTTCTAAATGCTCTTTCAGACGTTTCAAAAGATCCTCTTCTTTTGCAAGTGTCTTGTCGTTACGTGCACCGCGCACAACCTTTGCCATTCTTCTTTCAAGAATTTCAACATCCGAAAAGATAAGTTCCAGGTTGATAGTCTCAATATCACGGATCGGATCTACGCTTCCGTCAACATGGATTACGTTTGCATCTTCAAAACAACGTACTACATGTACAATCGCATCTACTTCGCGGATATTAGAAAGAAACTGGTTTCCGAGACCTTCTCCTTTGGAAGCTCCTTTTACAAGTCCGGCGATATCTACAAACTCGATGACTGCATGTGTCACTTTCTTTGACTGATACATGTCGCCGAGAAGTTTTAAACGCTCGTCCGGAACCGGCACAATACCGATGTTCGGATCAATCGTACAGAACGGATAGTTTGCGCTCTCTGCTCCTGCTTTTGTTAATGAATTAAAAAGGGTACTCTTGCCGACGTTCGGCAAACCCACGATACCTAATTTCATTTTTTGTATTTCCTCCTTAAAAAACCTTGATTTTGCGGGCTTTCGTGATTTTAAATTGCGTTTACGTACCAATTTACGTACCAATCCTGAACCAAGGAGAAATTTCAATATGGATTTTGAGCCATGCTCGCATGAGCGAAAACATCCATTTGAAATTTTCTTTGGCGAAGCCAACGAGTTCGAAAATCTTTGATTTTCGAACCTTGGTTCAGATTTTCAAATCACCTTCAAAGCGTCTGCAACCATGTCTATTTCTTTCTGCATTTGTTCCTCTGTAGTGTGGACATACAAATTCATTGTGATGCTGATATTCGAATGTCCGAGAATCGTTTGTAACGTCTTCGGTTTCATGCCCGCCTCGATACACCTCGTTGCAAAGGTGTGTCTGAGTATGTGCATGGAAAATCTCGGAATTCTCGCTTTGTCACATAATTTAAAAAGCATAGTGTCATAGGTGCTGTTTTTCACCGGCGTTCCGTTCTTGCATAAAAACACAAACTCTGTCCATTCCAAAGGAATGATTTTGTACGAGCGGTTCTTCTGCTTTTGGAGTTTCAGAATTTCCATCGCCTCTTCCGTCAGCGGAATGGTTCGAAATCCCGACTTGCTTTTCGGTTCGCCGATACGCCATTCTTTTACGCTGTGGCGATACTCCATAGAACGGCTGACGGTAATGATTCGATTGTCAAAATCCACATCCTCCCATTTCAGTCCGACCAGTTCTCCGGTTCTAAGTCCCGTCTGTAGCAAAAAGCGATATTGATACTCATAGGTATTGCCTTCCAGCACTTTGCAAAATGCTTTCTGCTGCCCTATGGTCAATGCCTGCTTTTTACTTGCAGGTTTGCCAATGTCGGAGCGCACCAATTTGTTGCACGGATTTTTCATAATCACATCACTTTGATATGCATAGTCAAGCATATTGTATAAAGTAATTCGCGCCTGATAAATGGAAGACGTCCGATAGCCCTCATCCGCCATACGGTTCATAATCTCCTGACAATGCACCGTGTTTACATTGCCGAGGATTTTCTTACCGATGACCGGCTTAATATTGCGCTCATATCGTTCTCTGTAGTTGCGCACGGTATTCGGTCTGACCGTCCGCTTTTTGATATCCATCCAATATTCATACCACGCATCCACGGTCATGTCTTTCGGAAAATCCCGATTGCTATGCGCATCCTCATACTGCATATCTCCGAGCCACTGTCTGACATCTTTCAGTTTTGGCATCACCTTCTGCACACGCTTTCCGTATTTATTTGTAAATCGTCCTACATATAAGCCATCGTCACGCTGGCTTATGCCTGTTCCAAGTTCCCTACCTTTCAGGTCCTTGCCCATGTCGATCACCCTTTCTTTCCATAAAAAAAGAGCCCGAGCGACAGTATCAATATACCATGTTCGAACTCAAAAGTAAATTATAAGATTATGATAACATTGTAGCACGTAGGATATGTACGGACAACGGAAAGAGGTTGAATGTGGTTGAAAGATGGTGACTCATCATCAATAAATTATTTCTCTGACAATAATACTCTTATTAATCAAACCAACCTTCGAACAATCCTTCTTTTTCCGATTTATGTGTAGAACTACCATTTACTTCTTTTTCCGCTTTTTCTATCTGATTTATAACTTCTTCTCTAACATTATCCCATTTCTCTTCTATATCACTACTCCAACCAGCTGTATATTTTATAGATTGCGCCTTAATATACGCACTATCAAAATCTTCATTATCTATATCCACTTGTATTTCCTCAACAAGCATCTGCAATTCTTTTTCCTGCTGAATTGATTTTCTTTCTGCGCTCCCAAAAACTCCTACAAACAACACGAGATAAACCATCACACAAGCAATCGCAATAAGAATTCCAGTTTTGGTTTTTGAATACGCTTGTTTTTCCTTATGCTCAATTTTATATTTTTCATGCGCATACTTTTTATCTGCCATTCTCTCATCATGCTCCATTCCTTTGACGCGAGTTTTTGCACGATAAGCAGCATCACTTTGCCCCTCAAGGACTATTTTCTGTCCACAATACAAACAATAAAAAGTATCTAACCCATTCTCTACCGATAAATTACCATCACAATTTGGACATTTTAAAGCACGAGTTTTCACTAGATTATTCCCCCTTTCTCCTAACCAAACGAGTACACATTTACGAACATATTACACTTTAGGCTTGTCACAAGTATATCACGATAATACATATTCTGCACCTGAAACCCTGCAACATATCGTTAACTACATTCAATTAATTTCAACAAACGGTAAACATCGTTCAATTGCAATTATTATCAACCATTGGTATCATTAAAGTTGTAAAAGATTATAATTTTTGAAGTAAACCTTTGGTATTTTTACCGGAGGTTTTTTTCTTTGTTTGACCTTAGCAAGCATAGCACCCATGTACACACAGGTGCGGATTGGACCGTCATTCTTCCGGTCCATGCCAGCCCAGGCAGACCCCAAACCCCTCACCTATTTTCAAAAAAGGAGCGATTAGAAATGCGAAAAAACAAACCAAACAGACTACGAAAAATCCAACTTCATATCATGATTTCCGAGGCAGAAGATCAAATGATTTGCGAACGAATGAAACGCTGCGGATACGAAAGCAAGTCCGAATACATCCGTCGCATGTCCATTGACGGTGGCATTCTTGTTGTGGATGATGCAGATCTCATCCGCCAATTAAATTACGAGATTAGCAAAATCGGAAACAACATCAATCAAATTACACGGGTTGCAAACTTGACAAAATCTGTTTCCCAAGAACAGATTGATACTGTAAAAGAAATGATGACCGTTATTTGGGAATATCAAAAAATAATTTTGTCCGGTAGTTTGTAATTTTCATTCCTCATTGAAGCTCATCATAAAAAATATCCCCGTCTCGCGTTCAGTAAAGGCACAAGGCCTTGACAGAACCCGGAACGGGGATTTTTAGTTGTCAAGAGCTTCAATGGGGCAATGGCTTCGGAAAACTGAAAGTTATCTTTCTCTTTCTGTTTTTGCAATTTGATGAACAATCTCAGAAAATCCATCTGAATCCGATTCTAATAAACCATGTGTCATATTTTCCATTATAAACATCTGCTTATATGGTGCGTTTACTTCTTCAAA
>JAZQDJ010000131.1:0-38003 GCA_045546735.1 Lachnospiraceae bacterium
AGGGAAAGTGGATTTTATGCATTTGTACCCGCTTAATTTTTATGAGTTTGTTTGTGCAATGCGAGAAAGTCAGTTGGCACAGTTACTTGAGTCGGGTGATTATGAAATGATGAATGCACTTTCAACTAAGAATACTGAATTGTTGAAGAAATACTATTATATAGGTGGGATGCCGGAAGTAGTACAGACATTTATTGATACAGATGATTTTTACGAGGTGCGGAAAGTGCAGAAGAATCTGCTTAAGTATTATGAGGAGGACTTTAGTAAACATGCACCGAAAGAAGTAGTTCCACGTATAATGATGGTTTGGAATTCTATACCGTCACAACTTGCGAAAGAAAATCGAAAATTTATATATGGTTGTATGAGAGAAGGCGCCAGAGCAAAGGATTTTGAATTGGCGATTCAATGGCTTGAGGATGCCGGGTTGATTATTCGAAGTTACCGTATTACAAAACCTGATATTCCTTTGATAGCATATATGGAAATGAATAGCTTTAAGATGTTTACTTTAGATGTTGGATTGCTTGGCGCGAAAGCCAATATACACGCAAAAGTATTATTGGATGGATGTAGAATATTTGAGGAATTTAAGGGTGCTTTGACAGAGCAGTTTGTAGCTCAGCAATTAAAAGCTTCCGACAGAGAATTATACTATTATTCTACGGAGAATTCTTCCGGTGAAATTGATTTTGTCATTCAGCAAGAGATGCTTTGTGTTCCTATAGAAGTAAAAGCAGAAGAAAATTTGCGAGCAAGAAGTCTGCGGGCATTTTGTGAGAAGTTTAAGCCGGAAATTGCCATCAGATCATCTATGTCAAATTATAGGGAGCAGGACTGGATGGTAAATGTGCCACTTTATGTATTGGATAAGTATTTGGAGAGAAAGAATGAATACTATTAAAATACAAAGAGTTATGACACCGTATCAGTGGGATACTTGTTTTGGAATCACAATTGTATATCCAAAGGATGTATCGTGTAAAGAAGTGTTGGATTTTTTAGGTAAGTATATATAAGATATTTATATGAGAATTAAAGTAGCCCTTGCTTGACAAAATGAAGATTGATATAGATAATATTCGTTAAACAAAAGGGGTTTAAAAGTTTTTTATATAGTAGGAGATGAAATCATGAAAAGAATAACAAGTATCGTTTTTGCGCTGGCACTGGTTGTCAGCCTGATTATTGTGTCGGAGCAAAAGGTGCAGGCAACGGAGGTTACCGTTACGACAGCGGAAGAATTGATATTCAGTCTTAATGAAGCGGACCATACTGCAACTTTGAAAAAAGTCAGTAACGCATTTAATGCGACGGACGTTACAGTCCCTGCTACGATTACACATAATGCTGTGACATATGCAGTTAAGAAAATTGAATTCGGGGCGTTTTCAGGGAGAAGGATAGAGTCTGTTGTCATTGAAAATGGGATTGAAAGCATTGAGTCTGTGGCATTCAGCGGGTGTTCAAAGTTAAGCAGCATTACGATTCCAAGTAGTGTTACCACAATAGGAGAAAATGCATTCAGAGGGTGTACTTCTTTGAAGACGGTCAATCTTCCGGCTGGTGTTACCAAACTTTTTGGTAATGTATTTTCAGGTTGTAGCAATTTGACAAAAGTAACGATACCGGCATCGTTGACAAGCATTGGCGCCGGTATATTTGCAGGGTGTGTTAATTTGTCAAATATATCTGTCGATTCAGGAAATGCTTATTTTTCATCGGAAAATGGCATTTTATATAGCAAAGATAAAAAGACTCTGTATGCACACCCGACAGCAGCCGGTAACTATGCAATTCCAAGTAATGTAACTACGATTTACGGAAGCGCATTTAATGGTTGTTCCCAATTGACAAATGTAACGATTCCATCAAGTGTAACCAGTATAGGCAGCTGGGTATTTGCATACTGCACTAAGCTGGAAACTGTAGAAATTCCGGAAAGTGTAACTACGATTGAGAACGATGTGTTTTATAATTGTGTCAGTTTGAAAAGTATTTCCTTTCCGGAAAGTGTAACCACGATAGGAGGTTATGCATTTAATAGTTGCGGTAACTTAACCACTTTGGTAATTCCTTCCACAGTGACGAAAATTTATGGTGGTGCCTTTGCGGAATGTAGTTCATTACAAACGATATTTTATCCTGCGGATGCGGATTACGACATGGAAGCCATTGGATTGGCCGGTGTTGGATGTCAGTTCAGCTACGTGGAAAATGAGGATGGTACTGTGACATTGACTGTTGAAAGCGTCGCTGACGATATGACAAGTATCACTTTACCGGATGACATAGAAGGTATGAAAATTGTTGAAGTTGAAGGAGTGGACAATTTAGATATTGACATTGTTTGCACGAATCATATTTTCAAAGGGTATCATTATCTGACATCAGGTCACAAGACGGTGTGTAAAAAATGCGGCATTGTAGATGATTCAGAAGAAGTGCATGTGTTTGAAAATGAAAATGAAGCATGTATATGCGGATATGTTCCGTTTTCTGTTAGTGATACAAATAAAACTGTGAATTTAACGGAGGGGTATCAGGAATCAAATGTGCTGACAGCGACGGTAACTCTTACGTTGGGTAGTGAGACACTTACCTACCGGTGGTATGAAAATGATGTGGAAATCGATGGTGCTACAGCAGCAAGTTACAATATCCCAATAGGAAAGATTGTTGGAACATATACATATTCCTGTAAAGTATCTTGTGGCGGATATGCGAAACTTGTAAATGTTTGTGTAGTCAAGATTTCTGAAAAGGCAGATGTGCCGGAAGACAACCCGGCAGATGACCCGGCAAATCCAAATAACCCGGCAGATGACCCGGTAAATCCGGATAATCCAACCAATCCGGGAGATGGACAGGAAAATGTTGCTCCAAAGAAGGGAGACAAGATTAAGGATGCTAAAAACCTTGCATGGTACAAGGTGACTAAGGCAGGAACAACAGACGGAAAGGTGGGTACTGTAGAGTACGTAAAGCCTGTCAACAAAAAGAAAAAGACGGTTTCCATCCCTGCTACAATCAAAGTGGATGGTATCAAGTATAAGGTAACCGGTATTGCTTCTAAGGCATTTAGGAACAACAAAAATATCACCAAGGTTACCATTGGAAAGTATGTCCAAAAAATAGGTTCCGGCGCCTTTTACAAGTGTAAAAAACTTAAGAACATTACGATTAAGACGAAAAAACTGAACATAAAGAGGGTTGGAAAGAGTGCTTTTAAGGGCATTCACAGTAAGGCAACGATCAAGGTGCCGAAGTCAAAATATAAGGCTTACAAGAAACTTCTGAAAAAGAAGGGAGTAGGCAAGAAAGTGAAGTTTGCGAAACTGTAATTTAGTTACACATGGCAGAGGAGGATATTTTATGAACAACTCAGAAAAATATTTCGAGGTAGTTAAGTATGCATATGATTTGAGTTTGAAGGAAGAAGAGCAAGTAAAAAGTCGCGGATATGGTTATGCAAGCGGAGCTAACTCTGTCAGAAGTTCTCTGAAACTTTGGGATATAAAAGAACCTGTCTATGATGAAAAAACAGAGTGGAAAAAAGTTCTGTATCAAATACATTTGGATTTGTTAATAGGTGAAAGTATATCCACACTTAATCATTTCCCGGATCATGCTGATAGTGAAATGAACATGTGCTGGAAGATATCAGAGTATGTAGAACAAGAAAATTTAATGGATGATTTTCTATTGAAACGTGCTCTGAGAGATCATCAGGAATATCGGGAGTTAATCAAAGAGTATGGTCTTAAAAAAGATTTTTGGGTATGATAAATAATATGGTGGATTTTCAGAGGCAACAACGGGTTGCTTATAAAAAGAGATAGTAGCATCATATATAGCCATTACGAAGAAGTGCGTTCTTTGTAATGGCTGTTTTTGTTTTTGACATATTCGGATATATTTGCCAAATGATTATTGCTGAACAATGAAAAATTTAATATAATAAAAATGATGTACTAACACAAAAAAAGAAAGAGAAGGAGAACACGATGCTAGACAAAAGCTACTATGAAAAAACAGACGAAATTATAGCAGTATATGGTGCAAAACCTGCTTCGCTGATTCCGATTATTCAGGATATTCAGACAGAGTACCGCTATTTGCCGGCAGAACTTTTGGTTTATGTTGCAAAGCAGATCGGTATTACGGAGAGTAAAGCCTATAGTGTTGCTACATTTTATGAGAATTTCTCATTTGAGCCGAAAGGAAAATATGTAATAAAGGTGTGCGACGGTACGGCCTGTCACGTTCGAAAATCGATTCCGATTTTGGAGCGTTTACAAAAAGACCTTGGTTTATCAAAAGATAAAGTGACGACGGATGACATGCTTTTTACACTGGAAACAGTATCGTGCCTGGGTGCATGCGGATTGGCACCGGTACTTACTGTGAATGATAAAGTTTTTCCGTCTATGACACCGGATGCAGCATCGCAGTTGATTCGCGATTTGCGTGAAGGTAACGTAGAATTATAAGCGGCGTAACGGAGGGTTATATGCAAAAGTTAGAAAATAAAGAAATGTTAAATCAGCTCCGCGACGAAAACAAGGAGCGAATGGATAATAGCAAGTGCAGAGTGTTGATTTGTGCAGGTACAGGCTGTCTTGCCAGCGGTTCCGGAGAAATTTACGAAAAAATCAGTGAATTAATCGGAGAAAATCCGAATGTAGAAGTGCATTTCGGACCGGAAATTGCACATGGCGACGGTCCTATGGAAGTAAAGAAGAGCGGTTGTCACGGTTTCTGTGAGATGGGACCTCTTATGCGTATTGAGCCGCTTGGAGTTTTATACACAAAGGTAAAATTAGAAGATTGTGAAGAGATTTTTGAAAAAACAATCAAAAACGGTGAGATTGTAGAACGTCTGATTTACAGTCAGAACGGAGTGCAGTATCCGAAACAGGAAGAAATTCCGTTTTACAAAAAACAGACTCGTCTTGTATTGGAAAACTGCGGTCGTATCGATGCGGAGTTTATCGGAGAGGCTTGTGCCCATGACGGTTATCAGGCATTTGCAAAAGCATTGTTTGAGATGACACCGGCAGAAGTCGTTGATGAGATATTGGAATCGAATCTTCGCGGCCGCGGCGGCGGTGGTTTCCAGACAGGTTACAAATGGAAACAGGTAGCAAGACAGGAAGAGAAAATCCGCTATGTCGTATGTAACGGTGATGAAGGTGACCCTGGTGCATTCATGGACAGAAGTATCATGGAAGGCGATCCTCACAAGATGATTGAAGGTATGATGATTGCAGCATATGCAGTCGGTGCACAGGAAGGATACATTTACGTACGTGCAGAGTATCCGCTTGCAATCAGCCGTCTGAAAAAAGCAATCAGTGATGCGGAAGCAGCAGGACTGCTCGGCGACAATATTTTAGGAACGGATTTCAGTTTCCGGTTACATATTAACAGAGGTGCGGGGGCATTCGTATGCGGTGAGGGTAGTGCGCTTACGGCTTCCATCGAAGGAAACAGAGGTATGCCTCGTGTAAAACCTCCTCGTACGGTTGAAAAAGGTCTGTTTGAAAAACCGACCGTATTAAATAACGTTGAGACCTATGCCAATGTTCCGATGATTATTTTGAAAGGTGCACAGTGGTACAAAGGAATCGGTGCGGAAAACAGCCCGGGTACAAAGGCATTTGCTATTACAGGTAGTGTAAAAAATACCGGTTTGATTGAAGTTCCGATGGGAACGACGCTTCGCGAGGTCATTTTTGATATTGGCGGCGGAATCAAAGGGGATGCCGAATTTAAGGCAGTTCAGATCGGAGGTCCGTCCGGCGGATGTCTTGTGACACCGCAGCTTGATGTCAGCCTTGATTTTGATTCCTTAAAGAAGATGGGAGCCATGATCGGTTCCGGCGGCCTTGTAGTTATGGACAGCAATACCTGTATGGTAGAAGTTGCCCGTTTCTTCATGAACTTTACGCAGAATGAAAGCTGCGGAAAATGCGTTCCTTGCCGTGAGGGTACCAAACGTATGCTTGAGATTTTGGAGCGTATTGTTGCAGGACAGGGAAAAGTGGAAGATTTAGACCTTTTAGAAGAGTTGGCAACAATGATTACGGATACTGCATTGTGCGGTCTCGGTAAGAGTGCGGCGCTTCCGGTTATGAGTACGCTGAAATTATTCCGAGATGAATATTTAGAGCACGTGGTTGATAAAAAGTGTAAAACGGGTACGTGCACAGCGCTTCGTAACTTTGTGATTGATCCGGAAAAATGTAAAGGCTGTTCTAAGTGTGCGAGAAACTGTCCGGTTGGTGCGATTTCAGGACAGATCAAAGAGCCGTTTACGATTGACAGCAGTGTATGTATCAAATGCGGAGCTTGTGAGAGTTCATGCCCATTCGGTGCAATCAGCGTAGAAAACTAGGGGGTTAAAGATGAAGTATATTACAATTAACAATAGAAAAGTACCATTTGATGACGAAAAAAATCTTTTGACCGTAATCCGTAAAGCAGGAATTGATTTGCCGACGTTCTGTTATCATTCAGAACTTTCTACTTACGGTGCCTGTCGTCTGTGTGTGGTGGAAGATAACAGAGGAAGAGTGTTTGCTTCCTGTTCAGAGGAGCCGAGAGACGGAATGGTGATTTACACCAATACACCGAAATTGCAGCATCACAGAAAGATGATTTTGGAATTATTGCTTGCTTCCCACTGCAGAGATTGTACAACCTGTCGTAAGAACGGAGTTTGTGAATTGCAGACATTGGCACAGCAGCTCGGAATCACTTCTGTCCGTTTTGAGAATACAAAGGAAACAATACCGATGGATGATTCTTCCAACTGTATTGTTATTGATCCGAATAAATGTATTCTTTGCGGTGACTGTGTACGTACCTGTGAAGAAATTCAGGGAATCGGTGTACTTAACTTTGCGCATCGCGGTTCGGAAATGCGTGTTATGCCTGCATTTAATAAGTGCATGTCAGAGACAGATTGTGTTGGATGCGGTCAGTGCCGTGCAGTGTGTCCGACAGGAGCAATCACAATTAAATCTAACGTACATGAAGTATGGAATGCACTTGCGGATAAAAACAACAGAGTCGTTGTTCAGATTGCACCTGCAGTCCGCGTAGCTATCGGCGATGAATTCGGTATTCCGAAGGGAGAGAACTCTTTAGGTAAATTAGTGGCAGCGCTTCGCAGAATGGGATTTGAAGAAATTTATGATACCAATTTTGCAGCGGACCTTACGGTAATTGAAGAGTCCAAAGAATTTTTAGAAAGACTGGAGAGCGGTGAGAATTTACCGCTGTTTACCTCATGTTGTCCGGGCTGGGTGAAATTCTGTGAGAACAAATATCCGGAATACAGAAAGAATATTTCAACATGTCGTTCACCGCAGCAGATGTTCGGTGCGCTTTTAAAAGAAGACGGCCGTATGAAGACAGACGATCCGAGAAAGACCGTTGTAGTTTCCATTATGCCTTGTACTGCAAAGAAAAATGAAATTCTTCGTCCGGAGCATTTTACAGACGGTGAGCAGGATGTGGACTATGTACTTACAACGGTAGAAGTGGCACGTATGATTCGCGAAGCGGGTATCGATTTAACACAGGTACCGTCAGAATCATTAGATATGCCATTTGGTCTTGCATCAGGTGCAGGAGCTATCTTCGGTGTGACCGGAGGTGTAACGGAAGCAGTTCTTCGTCGTATCGTAAATAGCAACCGTCCGGAAGATTTAGAGACCATCAGCTTTATGGGAGTCCGCGGAGATGACAGCATCAAAGAAACATCCATTAAGGTTGGAGAGCGTGAAGTAAAAATTGCGATTGTAAACGGTTTGGCATCTGCGGATGAGTTGCTTAAGAAGATGAAAGCCGGAGAAGTATATTATGACTTTGTGGAAGTGATGGCATGTAAGCGTGGATGTATCGCAGGAGGCGGACAGCCGACGCCGATCGGACCTCGTACAAAGAAAGCCCGTATGGACGGTATTTATAATATCGACCAGGCTTCACAGATTAAGCTTTCCAGTGAGAATCCGTTTATCACGATGTTGTATAATGGATTGTTAAAAGGCAAAGAGCATAAGTTGCTTCATAATCATACAGAACATCATTGTGATGAGTGTTAGTTTGTTTGGAAGAGAGCCACTTTTTTAGAAGAAAAGTGGCCCTTTTTTTTGGGTATTTTATATGGATACCTTGGACTATGTTTTTTTGCTGGAAACACACGAAAACAGCATCAAAAGTGGAACTGAAAGTAAAATAAATTTGAAAAGAACAGCCGGCTGAAATATTGTTAAAAATCAGATGAAAGTTTGCTGAAAAAATTGTATGATAATAAGTGGAGGAAGAGATTATTATGAATATTAAAATAACAATAAAGCAATTAGGGAAAAAACGCGACAAGATTGCAGATGCAGACTTTTGGCTTGGAAATGAGCCGACAACGGTCCGGGAGCTGATAGAGGAAGCAGTTTGCACCTGCGTAAGAGAATATAACAGCACTGTAGAAAAAAACGAGTCTTTGCAGCCATTGTCAGAAGAAACAATGGAAAATATGAGTGAAATCGGAAAGATTGCATTTGGAATAAATTACGGTGGAAAAAAAGCCGACGAAAAGGAAGCGAAGGAAGTAGCAATTCAGGCGTTTGAGGATGGGCTCGTCAGGATATTCCATGGGGAGGAAGAACTGGCAGGACTTGATGAAAGTATTGTAGTAAAAGAAGAGGATAGATTTACATTTATCAGACTGACATTTCTTGCAGGCAGAATTTTTTAGGGGGAAATATGGGAACAGTAAGCATAGAAGAATTAGCAAAAGAATATGAAAACAGAAAATTTCAGGAAGTAATTAGTTATAAAAAGCGGCTGAACAAGGAACAACTGGAATTTGTTAATGAGATGGAATGCAAAACCGGGCATTCAGCACTTCACAAAACACTTATGGACGGATTTAAGTCGGGCAGATATGATAGACCGTCAGATTTTATAGATGATAAACTTCAGTGGTTGTTTGACGGATACATAGCAAAAAGATATAAAGATGCGTTGTACTATGCTGTGGATCATTCCAGACTTTGGGCATATTCGACTTCCTATTACAGACGTTCTTTCCGCAGCAGAAAATATTATATTGACAGGATACTCGAAATTATCTATGAATTTCACAGACGTTTACAGATAGATAAAGACGTGGCGGATATTCTTACGCTTAAACTTGATGAAGATGAGAGAGCTTTTTTTGAGAGGTCCAATGATTGGCGTCCGGGTGGGATGAGTGAATATGTGATTGCGTATGAGCTGGATGTAAACAATGAAAAAGTGATAGAAGCCGTGGAAGACATCGTAAACGGTGACGGAGAACTTCCTTTGCAGAGATATATTATCAGAGGAATTGTAAAAAGCAACAATGCAAAAATGCATGAATTGCTTGGCAATCTCCTTTTGGCAGCAAGATTGCAGGAAGGGCTGCGACAGAGTATTTGCGAAAATATGGACATAGGGTCAACTGCTGCCTTTCTTCATATTTTGAAAGTGATAGAAGAAAATAACCTGATCCGTTTTTCGTCGGTAAAAAGAGCTGTCGGTACATGGCTTGGGCTTTTTAATGCAGATGCAAAGGCGCTGGAACGAATCAGCGATAAGAGCCTTTCGCTTATTACACAGTGTCTCAATAACAGAGAGTGTGTGGATGAATATTTAAATACAGAAGACTGCATGAAGATATATATCGGATTGTGGTCTGTCGGTGTTTACAAAGTTGAAGATGCGATGGAACTGGTGAAAAAAATCTCTAAAAGCGGAACGCATCACCAGATACTTACGGCAGGTTATTTTTGTGAGAATCTGGACAATCGTGCGCTGGCACATGAACTTGCGGCTGCGGTTCTTGAGGAGCATCGGGACGAGCAGGATATTCTGGCTGTCTACATGGATTATTTTATGCCTTCCGCTACTTACGGATGGAGCAATGTAAAAGATGAACTGGCAAATGATGCAGAAAGTTTTGCACATAAAAAAGAGGCTGAGAAATACTATGAACTTATGATGTACATATATGAAAATATCAAAGGAAAGAGTGTGGACTTTTCGCCTTGTATTTTTCCGTGGCATTCTGCAAGCCTTAAAAAGACCGTTGTGATAGAAAAATTATGCCGTATCGCAATGTATTTAGGTGATGGGGAGAAGATAGATAAAGTAAGTACTTTGCTCAAGGATTGTGAGTCGGACAACAGGGCAAGATGCGTGAATCTTCTTCTTAGCAAGCCGGCGACACCGGTGCAAAAAAGGGCGGTGACGGCCATGCTTTGCGATAAAGAATCCTGTACGAGGGAGGCTGCAACGGCGATTGTCAAGGCGATGCGTATTGAGGAGGAAAACTATCTTCAGATGGAGGATATGTTGCGCTATAAGGCCGCAGATATGCGTGCTACGATTATCGGGTTGTTAAATAGACAGCCGGATGACAGGCTGATCGGAACAATCGAGAGATTGTTGGGGGATAAAAAAGAAGAAAAAAGGACTGCGGCGCTTGATATGGTGATGCAGCTTTCCAAGAATCCTTTGCGAAAAAAAGTATATGACAAGTCGGTGAAGTTTGTGGCTAAGATGGATAGCCCGACTTCAAAGGAACAGGTACTGATAGCAAATATCCTGGGAACGACAGAAAAAGAGGATGAAAGCAAAAAACTTCTTTACCATGAGACAGACCGGTATGTGCCAAAACTTGCAGAAGGTGAAATGCTGCAAAAAAGTGTGGAATTGTTTATGGAATATTTCCCGGATTCCAGGATTCGCCAGCAGCTGGGCGGCGACAGCAAAAAAGGTATTTTAGCTACGCTGAAAGATAAAATGATAAAGAAAAATGCCGCAAGCTATGAAGAGGCAAAAGCAGATTGCGACAGTTTGCTTAAACTGTTTTCGGAGCATGCGCATGATGAGTACCGGGGATACGGAGGAGAAGTGCGCACATTCAGTGCGCAATCGTGGAGTTTCCGAGAAGTCATTGAAGATGGAAAGACAGAAATTCCGGGCTTTTCCATTTGGAAATCATGGTATGAGAAACACATAGCAACTCCGCAAAGATTGTATCGAATGAATATCATACTTCGGGCGCGCAGTAAGGGAATGGATTTTGATGATGCAATCCGTGATTATATAGCACAGATTTTCGGCTCGGGATTTGAGGAGTTTTATGCGTGTGAGTTCAGGGGACAAATGAGAGCCATTGTTGAAAGACTTATGCAGGAGTATCTCGATGAGAAGGAAATGTATTTGCTTTCGGTGGCAGCAGCATATTGGTATGTAAAATGTCTGCCACAGGAGATGGTGCTGGTCAAGAATGTTCCGCCGGCGCGTTCATGGCGCAGGGAAAAAGAGGCGCATTTTATTACGCACAGCCAATTGACAGGGTTGTTCGGCAGATTAAATTGTAAAAATGACGAATATTTCGATGAGGTATTTCCACTGTCTATGCTTGTGGCGGAAAAAACGTTTGCAAGACCTGTAGAGATGGAAGAACGTGAGACAGGATATTATTATGCGGTGGACAAAAGAGGTGTAACAAGTCCGCATTCCTATGAGATGGCTGGCGGAATATATGTTAAACCATCTACATTGCCGCATATGATTGCTGCATATCGTGGCCTGATGACAAGGGAAGCTATGTACGAGTATATGTTCAGGAAAAGTAATTTGTCTTCGACATTTGAAGTGGTAACCTTGCTTGGTTCAGGTTTCCGTGAGATGGATAGACAAGTTGCAAAGAGAAACGGCTATGGTCATTGGCGGGACAACAGAAGAGGGCATCTCATGTCCGAATTTATGGATGATAAGGAAGCACAGAAGTTTGCGGACGGTGTGTATGAGGAAGTTGTCGAGGAGGTTCTTTCTGTTGAACTGAAACGGGGAGACAGTGAGACAAAATATTCTTCCAATATCGACAGTATTCGGAGAATTTACGGAATTGACAATTTTATCAGCATTTTAATTGCTCTTGGTAAGGATACTTTAGAGCGCAGTGGTTATTATGCAAACGGAAACAGCAAAAGAACATGTATGAGTCATCTGCTTAGTGTGTGTATTCCATATGAAACGGATACGGCGGAGCAATTAAAAGAGGCGCTCGCAAAGACAGATATAAAAGAAAAACGTTTGATTGAGGCGGCGCTCTACTCACCGGAGTGGATTGATATTGTCGGACAGTATCTCGGGTATGCAGGATTTAAGTCTGTCTGTTACTACTTTATGGCGCATATGAATGAAAAATTTGATGATATCAAAAAGGCGATGATTGCCAAGTACACGCCGCTGTCTGAGGAACAGCTCAATGACGGTGCATTTGATATCAATTGGTTTAAGAGCGCTTACGAGGAAATCGGAACTGAGAAATTTGATTTAGTATATGATGCAGCCAAGTATATTTCAGATGGGGCGAAGCATTCAAGAGCCAGAAAATATGCGGATGCTACGCTCGGTAAAATGGACTGCACAGATGTGGAGTCAAAGATTTCGGATAAACGGAATAAGGATCTTGTTATGGCATATAGTCTGATACCGCTTGGTGATGAAGATGATATCATAAGAAGATATCTGTTTTTACAGAAATTTCTTAAAGAAAGTAAGCAGTTCGGGTCACAGAGAATTGCCAGTGAAAAGAAGGCAGTAGAGATTTCCATGAATAACCTTGCCATGAATGCAGGATATTCGGATGTGACAAGACTGACCTTACGCATGGAGACGAAACTGATGGATGATATTCGTGATTTGTTTGAAGAATTTGCGATAGATGATGTGACTGTAAGACTTTATGTAGATGAAAAAGGGAAAGCGGATATTATTTGCAAAAAAGCAGAAAAGATATTGAAGTCTGTACCTGCAAAATTAAAGAAAAACGAGTACATTGTGCGTTTAAATGAGAGCAAGAAAAAGTTAAATGAGCAGTTTAAGAGAACAAAGCTTATGTTTGAACAGGCGATGGAGGATGAGACGAAGTTTACGGCACAGGAAATCGGAATTCTTCACGACAATCCTGTGGCAAAGGCTGTGGTTGAGAATTTAGTGTTCACAACCGGAGAAAAAATCGGATTTCTTTCGGAAGGCAAACTTGTTGATTATGCAGGAGTCGAAACACTTCTTACACCGCAGGACACAGTGCAGGTAGCTCATCCGTTCCACATGTACAAAGACGGCCACTGGGCAGATTATCAGAAGGTGTTGTTTGAAAAGCAGATGGTACAGGTGTTTAAACAGGTATTCAGGGAACTGTATATCAAGACGGATGAAGAACTCGAAATGAGTGATTCGCGGAGATATTCCGGTAATCAGATTCAGCCGCAAAAAACCGTTGCGTGTCTGAAGACAAGACGCTGGGTAGCAGATGTGGAAGACGGTCTTCAGAAAATTTACTATAAAGAAAATATAGTTGCAAGAATTTATGCCATGGCGGATTGGTTTACACCGTCTGATATTGAGGCACCGACATTGGAATGGGTGGAATTTTCTGACAGAAAAACCGGAAAGGCGATAAAAATCAAAGAGGTTCCGGATGTCATTTTCTCTGAAATTATGCGTGATGTAGATTTGGCAGTCAGTGTTGCCCATGCAGGTGGTGTAGATCCGCAGACAAGTCATTCGACGGTGGAGATGCGTGCGGCTCTTCTTTCCTTTATCTTGCCGTTGTTTAAGCTTGACAATGTTAAAGTGAATGCAAACCACGCAGTGGTGGAAGGTCATTACGGTACTTATGATATTAACCTCGGAAGCGGTGTTATTCATAAAGCCGGAGGTGCAATGATTCCTGTTTTGCCGGTGCATTCGCAGCATCGCGGCAAAATATTCCTTCCGTTTGCGGATGATGATCCTAAGACAGCAGAGATTATCACAAAAGTAATCATGTTTGCAGAGGATAAGAAAATAAAAGATGTAAATATCTTGGAGAAGATTAAGTAGGAGTGAGGATAAAAATGAAAAAAGCAGTGTTGTTACTAATGATTGGAGTTTTATGCTTCTGTGGCTGCGGAGTGCAGACACAAGATACAAAAGAAACAGTGCCGGCGCAGGAAGAAATTGTAGAGGAAGAAATGATTGAGGTTGTAGAAGAAGCACCAAAGACAGAAGATGCAGAAGAATCTGTATTCTCAAAGCTTCCGGAATCGTTTTTCTTTTCCAGCGGTGCCGGTGGCTGGTGGACAGAACTGTATGTACAAAGTGACGGAACATTTTACGGACAGTATCATGATTCGGAGATGGGTAGTACAGGAGAAGGATATCCGCACGGAACATGTTATATATGTGATTTTGAGGGGAAATTTGCAACACCGGTACAAGTGAGTGACTATGTGTACTCGACTTCCATTGAGGAGATAAATTTCGAGGAGCCGGAAAAAGAATATATTGAAGATGAAATCAAATATATTACAAGTATCCCGTATGGTTTGGATAATGCGGGTGAGATTTTGATTTATCTCTACGGAACGCCGAAGGAAGAGATTGCGGAAGGTTTTATTTCCTGGATGCCCGGCTATGAAATGAAGACAGATACATTAGAATGTTACGGAATTTATAATGTAAATGAAGAAGCAGGATTTATGGGATATCTTGAATAGGGGATGAAAGAGTGGATATTAAAATTTATAATGCCAATCAAATCGGAGGTTGCTTTACGCTCATTAAGACAAAACAGGCAAATATACTGATTGATTACGGTCAGGCTTTGCCGGGGAGCAAAGAGCAGCAGGAATTATTAGATTGGGAAAATAATCCGATTGAAGCAGTGTTTATTACACATTATCACGGCGATCATATGGGCAGAATTGCAGAGATACCGGGGCATGTTCCGATTTATATGGGAAGTGTTGCCCGAAAGGTTATGATGAATATTTATAAACGCCTTGCAAAGCGTAATGCAGAGTATTTGAAAACATTAAAAATACTGCAAAGTGACCGTATCAGAGAGGTGAAGGAAAACACGGAAATAAGAGAAATTCCCGGAATGGTTGTCACACCGTATTCGGTGGATCATTCTGCTTATGATGCATATATGTATCTGGTGGAAGCGGACGGAAAAGCGTTGCTCCATACAGGAGATTTCAGGGGACACGGTTACCGGGGAAGCAAAATGCCGGATGTCATTAAGTATTACGTGCACAAAAACGGCCGTAAGGTAGATTATCTGGTCATCGAAGGTACTATGATGGGAGATAGGGGAAAAGAGCATCTGATAACAGAAGATGACCTGTTAGAGGAAGCGACAAAAAGATTTTCAGAGAACCGATATGTCTTTTTAGTAATCTCATCGACCAATTTAGACTCCTTATCTTCATTTTACAGGGCAGCCCGCAGAAACGGAATGCGCACCTATTGTTACAGTGACTATTTGTGTGAACAGTTGCAACTTTTTTCTGAAACAGCCGGAAAACGCTCGCCGAAATATATATTTAAGGATGTTCATCAGGTGATGCTCGGGAAAATGTTCAGAAAACGTAATTGGAAAAGACCGATGTCACAGGAAGAGATTATGCGTCGATTCGGTTTCCTATGTATTATCAAGCCTACAGAGAAATATGCGAAATGGATAGAAAGATTTGCAGACAAGAATCCGCTGGTTGTATATTCGCTTTGGAACGGCTATTTAAATAAAAAACACAGTGCCTACAATAAAGAATGGGCAAAGTTTTTTGAGCCATATAAACAGAGCGGACAATTTGCAGAATTGCACACATGCGGTCATGCGGATCCGAAGATGCTTGCGGCAGTTATCGAAGCTGTCAATCCTCAAGAGAAAATTTATCCGATGCACACAGAGTATGCGCAGGATTTTCTGAAACTTGATATCCGTGAGGAATTAAAGCAGAGAGTTGAGTTGGGGATGTGAAGTGGTTTAGAAAAGTATTATTGTCAGCATCAGGCCAAAGTGCCCGCTTTTGTAAAATGGGCAGAGTATTTAATGAAAAGATAGAGAAAACTCTGTCCATATCATGTAAATATCATGTTCTGGGCAGAAAAGATTCAAAGTAAAATGGGATATAGCAGAGAAGAGATACCCCCGTCCAAAAGGACGGGGGTTTAATCACAGTTTAATCTTCAATCAATCTAAGTCCTGCAGTATCGGTAACCGGGAGCGAGAACGTAATCGCTTTTGCTTTGCTGGAAGGTCCTGCCTGTTCAATAATCGCCTTCATGATATCATTTTTCTGCTCTGTTTTTGTGACGATATAAATGACTTCTTTTTCAGCAGCAAGAGACAGGTGCATGAATTTCTCGGCCATTTCCATACCGGTTCCTTTCGCATGGAGAACGGTTCCGCCGTAAGCACCTGCGCCTCTGGCAGCGTCCATGATAAGTTCTGTATATCCCTGTTCTGCTATGACAACAATTAATTCGTGTTTTGTATCCTTCAAAGTGGATTCCTCCTCTTTCTTATAATCTTCACTTTCAATCAAAAACTGCAAGGCTTTTTTGCCGCCGACACTGGCAAGCGGAATGATAAAGGAAATACCGCCGCCGGGGGCATCGATTTTGAGCTTTTTCTCTAAATCCCGTTTTGTCTTTATCCAAGTGTGTTCTTCGACGACAGTAAAAGCCACAGCTTTCTCTGCGCGGTCTAAACCGATGTAGTCGAGAACTTCATTGGTGGCAGTACCGGAACCTAAGAACCAGAACATCACATTCAGGTCATTTTCCTGAAATAGTTCGTAATATTTTTTTGTGATAGCACGATCGATAATCGTGGTCATTAAATACACATTTCCCATAAAAGCCTCACTTTATAATTCAATAATTTCAAAGTCATCATAAGAGTCAAGCGAAGTTGCAACATATTCTTCTGCAATTTCGTGGTGAAGTTTGTTTTCCTTGATGCGGAAAATCAGTCCCATAATCTGAATCGTAATGAGTGGTGTCATGGCAACCATTGCTACAATACCGAAAGCGTCGGTAATGATGTTTCCGCCGAGAGCTGTGCAGGCGCCCATTGCAAACGGAAGAAGGAAGGTAGCTGTCATTGGTCCGGAGGCAACACCACCGGAGTCAAAAGCGATTGCCGTAAAAAGTTTCGGTACAAAGAAAGTCAACACTAAAGCGATAAAGTAGCCCGGAACAAGAAACCATAAAATCGAAATACCTGTCAGAACACGAATCATGGCAAGGCCGACAGAAGCAGCAACACCGATGGATAAACTAAGTCCCATTGCCTTTGCGGAAATCGCTCCGGAAGTCATCTCTTCAACCTGGCGGGTAAGTACGAATACGGCCGGTTCGGCAAGTACGATGAAATAACCGATAATCATACCGATTGGGACAATAATCCATGCATAAGGAAGACCGGCGATTGTCTGGCCAAGATAGTTACCGGCCGGCATAAATCCTACATTGACACCGGTCAGGAATAAGAAGAGACCAATGTAAGTGTAGATAAGACCGATGATAATACGGATCAGGGAACGTTTGCTGATATCCCTTGAAATACACTGGAAAATACCATAGAACATAACAATCGGTAAAAGTGAAACAGCCATTTCTTTTATATAATGTGGTAGCTGCGCAGAAAACAGTTTCCAAAGATCTACCGTGTTATCGATGATTGGAATGGCTTCCGAAACCTGCTCCGTGGATTCCGGTTTGAAAATCAGTCCCAAAATCAAAACGGCAAGAATCGGTCCGATAGAGCACATGGAGACAAGACCGAAGGAGTCTTCTTCTGCATGACGGTCACTACGGATGGAGGCAATACCGATACCGAATGACATAATAAACGGAACTGTCATAGGACCTGTAGTTACTCCGCCGGAGTCAAATGATATCGCAAGAAAATCGCCCGGTACCAGGAATGCCAGTGCAAATACAACTGCATAGAATCCAAGAAGCAGATAGGATAGAGGAATTCCAAGCAGCATACGTAATATTGCAAATACAAGGAAGACAGCAACCCCGGCTGCTACGGCGAGAATCAGGGTCAGATTCGGAATGGAAGGGACTTGCTGAGCAAGTACCTGTAAATCCGGCTCGGAAATCGTGATGACAAATCCCATAATAAAGGTAATCAATATAATGATAAAAATGTTTTTTGAGCGTGTAATAATAGAACCGACACGTTCGCCGATTTGATTCATCGACATATCGACGCCGACATTAAAAAAGAGCATTCCGATAATAAGCAAAACTGCTCCGATCAGGAATGTCATTAATATACTCGGCGGAATCGGTGCAATCGTAAAGCATAACAATAAAACGATGGCAAGAATCGGTAGTACCGCCTTGAGCGTCTCAGTTAATTTTTCTTTAAAAACAGTTGGAATTGTAAACAATGAAGAAAACCTCTTTCTGATATGTATGTTTTACTGATGCATTCAGTATATCATATTTACGAAATAAATAAAAATAAATTATGGGAAAACATTTCGTTATATGTTATAATATTTTTAATAATTTTGAATACCAAAACAAAGATTAAATTACAGAAGAGAGGTATCTTATGAAAAAAGCCAAAGCCCAAAAACAAATCCCTGATTTTTCTGTAAAGGAGATTGCACAGCAGAATCAAAATAAGACGGCACTGATCGGTGTGACAATCATGAATGCAATTCTTGCGATTGCTTATGTTCTTGAAGTATTTAAAGATGCGCGAAGCATAGGTTCTTATGCGGTTATTGCAGCATTTTGTATTTTACCGTGTGTGTTTGCATGGATGACTTACAATAAGCAGAAGGATTCGAAAATCGTTCGATACATATGCAGCGTCGGATTTGCACTTTTGTATTCCTATATCATGTGGACGACTTCGACGGATATTGCATTTTGTTACGTAATCGTAATTATGGTAATACTCGTTGTATATGTCGATTTAAAATTTTTGAGCGGACTCGGAATATATGCGTTGCTTGTCAATGTGGTTGTTATTGTTCGAAAAGCCATAGCAGGTCAGCTTACGGGCAGTGCTCTTACAAATGCGGAAGTTATTGTTGCATGTTTGGTTTTAACAACCGTATTTACAATACTTGCAATTAAAAAGATTGAACAGATGAATGATGCCAATATTGCAAAAGCCGAGCAGCAGAAAACGCATTCAGATCAGCTTTTGACAACGACACTTCAGGTGGCTTCTGAAATCACAATCAACATTGAAGAAGCAGTCGGTGAGACAGAGCAGCTCAAAGAAATGATCGGTGAGACGCAGCGTGCGATGGAGAATCTTGTTTCGGACACAAATTTGGAAGCAGATGCGATTGCAGCACAGAAACAGAGTACGGAAAAGATTAATGAGTATATTATGGGTGTCGGTGACGCCGTGGATTCCATTGTAAAAGAAGTCGATGTAACAGAAGATAAGCTTGATAACGGAAATGCGGTTATGAACGAACTGCTTGATCAGGTACATATTTCCGAACAATCGAATGCGCTGGTTGTGCAGAAGATGGAAGGACTTAGAGAATCTGCAGGAAAGATGCAGGATATTCTTGAAATGATTCGAAATGTGGCCGACCAAACAGGTCTTTTGGCACTCAATGCCAGCATTGAGGCGGCAAGAGCCGGTGAAGCGGGAAGAGGATTTGCGGTTGTGGCAACAGAAATTACAAACCTTTCTACACAGACGAATGATGCGACGGGTGATATTGATACATTGATTGATGAGATTGTGAAATCTGTGGAGGATGTGACAGAAGCGATGAACAAGCTTCTTGAAAGCAGCCAGATGCAGAACAGGTATGTCAATGAGACGGCGGATAGTTTCCGTCAGATTCATACAAGTACGCAGAACATTTCGCAGCAAGTGACACATTTAAGAGAAACAGTGGATATTGTGACAGATGAAAACAGACAGGTTTCTGAGCAGATTGAGCAGGTTTCTGAGATTATGCAGCGTGTGATGGCCGGAGCGGATATGACATGCGAGAACTGCAGTATCAATTTGGACAGTGTGGCAAATGTTGCAGTTGTTATGGATAATTTAAGCCTTGAGGCGGCAAAATTACAAAACTAAGAGTGAATACCCCCTATGACATTTTTGTGATAGGGGTTGCTTTTTCTTATGGGAGGTTTTTATGGGAGAAAAAGTGAAAAAGATAATCGCATGTATGTTGACAGGAATATTGTTATGTGTATGTGTTGTTTTGCCGGAAGAAGTGAAAGCAGAGGAAAGCGGAGTCGTTGTAACCTCGGCGACAGAACTTAAAAATGCTCTTTCGTCAGGAAATACGCTGATTACAATATCGGGAGAGATTACAGTCGGCGATGAGGCGGATGATTCCGGAAAAATGATTCCGCTTGAAATCCCTGCAAATGTAACGCTGCAGGGAGCAGATTCAGACGCAGTATTATATTGCCGTTGTCCGGTGCAGATAGTAGGAAACAATGTGACAATCCGTGATTTGCAGATGAAATTTATTTCAAGCAATGCACTCGGAAGTGTTGCCCATAGAGAAATTTTTCTTGCCGGACACAGTCTGGTGCTTGACAATATAAATACTTATCAGGAAGGAAACAACGGATCTCTCGGAGATCTGGGCGGAACAGAAGATGAACTTTTGCCGACGGTTTATGCCGGTGGTTTTGAAGGAACTTCTGTGTCGGAAGTCGCGTCGCTGACCATTCAAAATGCAACAGATAAGACACGGTTTCAGGCAATTTATATGGGACATGATGAAGGGAATGATTCCAAGGTTGCTTATGAAGAAGCAGCAGATTTATCAATCAGTTCAAAGACTGTGGTTAGAGATGGAGTTTATACAAGTCAAAATACAAGTGCGGATATATCGGTTACAGGGGTAGAATATTCAAATTTATCAGCCGTGGCTTTTTACGGAAATGAGAATACGAAATTACAGATATCGGGTGTCTCTGTGAATAGGGCGACAGTAAATCAGGTCGGAAACGTGGTTATACAAGAAAAGGGGTATTTACAACTTATTGCCGGAAATCTAAATAATGTAACTTTAAATAGCGGAGCTTGTTTGGATTTGAATGAGATGGCGGAAGTTACGGTGTCCGGTAATTTTACGGGCGGTTCTTATGACGGGACGACAGATACAAGGGGTGTCCTTGTGATGAATAAATTCGGCGTTCTCAATATGGAAGGGACGGTAACGGGAAATACGCTTTTACACACGGAAAACCGTTATTTTACAGGTGCGTATGCAGATTCTCATGTGTATATTGTTGCGTCGGATAAAAATGCGGATGGAACTGCCTTTGCTTTGCCGGAGGATGAACTTGAGTTTTATGAACTCGAGTATAATGCAGGGGAATGGACGGCCTATGAAACGGGGATAGGAGAATATACACCGGCAGTGATTGGAGGAGTAGAGATTCTTTCTTTCCCGGAAAGTGTTGATGTCAGTAAAATCTTTTCGAGTAATTATATTCCGGCGAACTTGGCGCCGCATTGCCATGTTGTTTGGAAAGATGAAAACGGAACAGCTTATACAGTGTCAGAAGTATATGAGAATAGCTTTTTTGCAAGTGACATGGTAATCGCAATCCGGACAGAATACTGGGAGAGTGACGCTTATAATGAAAAAAACGATTGGTCAGTTCCGGTTTGGTTTGAGATGAAGGGAAATAGTCCGGATTACTGTTATTTTTATACGGAGAGTAAATATGACATAACGTCCGGAAAGTATACATATCTGTTCTGCAATACATATTTTGAAGACTTGGGTAACGTGGCAGATGTAAAGATGCAGTTGGACGGAAAAGTGATGGCGCGGATGGATGTTATATTGTATGATTCGGGCAAGGGCGAAACGCCTTCGTCTGTAATTGTAAAAGAGCCGGAAAATCCTAAGCCGCCGGCACATGTGCATGATGCAGGAGAGAAGGTGGTAACACCTGCAAGTCCGGGAAAAGCCGGTGAAATAAAACTGTTATGTACTTCATGTGGTGAAGTTCTTCAATCGGAAGTGATTGATGCACCGAAGTCAATGTCGATTTCGAAGAAGCTTTATACATATACGGGAAAATTATGTAAACCGACAGTAAAAATTAAAGATACACGCGGGCAAATCATAGACAGTAACAATATAAAGATTACTTATAAAAATAACAAAAAGGTCGGAATAGCAACTGTAGTTGTTTCATTGAAAGGTAATTATACCGGAACTATGAAGAAGACATTTAAAATCCGGCCGAAGCAAACAAAAATAACAAAACTTACTTCGTCAAAGAAAAAAATTGTTGTGAAGTGGAAAAAAGTTTCTGCGCAAAATGACGGATACGAAATTCAGTATTCGACAAGTAAAAAGTTTACGAAAAAGACGACGAAAAAATTAGTGGTAGGCAAGAGCAAACAGACAAAAGCAACGATAAAAAAACCTAAGACGGGAAAGGCATATTATGTCCGTATCCGTACATTTAAGAAAGTCAAAGTGAATGGTAAAACGAAAAAGTTTTATTCTGCATGGTCAAAAGTAAAAAAAGCAAAAATATAAAGAAATCATAAAATGGAAAAAAGTGTCTACACATTTTTCTCTATTGGTGCTAAAATAAACCTCGTGCGCAACAGCGCTTAGAAGGGAAGTTTTTGTTTATGATATCGAAAATTAAAAAATTATTTGAACCTACGGATATGACAGTCGGAACTCCGTGGAAAAGTATCGGACTTTTTTCGATTCCGATGGTGATTGGAAATATTGCACAGCAGTTGTACAGTACGGTTGACAGTATCGTGGTCGGACATTATGTCGGCGACAATGCGCTGGCAGCAGTCGGTAGTGCAGCACCGATTTTTAATTTGCTGCTTGTTCTTTTTATCGGAATTTCAGCAGGTGTCGGAATTATGGTGGCACAGTATTTCGGTGCAAGAATCCGCGAGGATTTGTCTAAGACAATCGGGACCTGTATTACGCTTACAGCACTTTGTTCCTTGTTTTTGATGGTTGCAACACCGCCATTGGTAAAACCATTGCTTAGGCTTCTTGTCACCCCGCAATCCTTGATGACAGATTGTACCTATTATCTTGTGATTATGATGGTAGGTGGTGCGGGAATGGCATATTACAATATTTTGAGTGGTATTTTAAGAGGATTGGGTGATTCTTTTTCGGCACTTTTGTACTTGCTTGTAGCAACTGTACTGAATATTGTGCTTGATTTGTTGTTTGTGGCTCAGTTCCATATGGGAGTGGCAGGTGTGGCACTTGCTACGGTGATTGCGCAGGGGATATCCGCATGGTTGTGTCTGCGTAAGCTGATGAATATGAAAGAAACCTTTGACTTAACAAAAGAAGAACTCAAGATGTCTAAGTCGCATCTTTCTCAGATTGTGCGACTCGGACTTCCGTCAGGAGCTACGCAGGCGATTTTCTCATCTGCGATGATTATTGTACAGTCATTGACAAATAGTTTTGGAGAATTGTTTATTGCGGCAAATGTTATTGTTATGCGTGTGGATGGTTTTGCAATGATGCCGAATTTTTCGTTCGGTACGGCTATGACGACTTATACAGGTCAGAATGTCGGTGCGCAGAAATACGACCGGGTTTCTCAGGGGGCTAAGCAGGGAACAATTATGGCTGTTCTTTGCTCTGCGACGATTACGGGAATTATTCTTTTGTTTGGTAAACATTTGATGCGTATTTTTACGGATACACCGGAACTTGTAAATATGAGCTATTACATGATGTGCATTTTGGCTGTTGGCTATATTGCGATGGCAGTTACCCAAAGCTTATCGGGAGTCATGCGCGGAGCAGGTGATACAGTAACACCTATGTGGATTTCGCTTTGTACTTCGGTTTTGATTCGTATTCCGATTGCATATGGTATTTCTTGGCTTACAAGAACACCGGAGCTTCCTACGGGACGAAGCGAGTGTATTCAGATTTCGCTTCTTTCTGCCTGGGTACTCGGAGCAGTATTGACGGCAATTTTCTATAAAGTCGGAAAATGGAAAAATAAGGCACTATAAATTTCTTGTTCTTATACGTATTAGTAGTAAGAGGAAGGAGGTTTGTGCATGAAAAAAGATATATTAATAGTAGTTCTAATGGTGGTTGCTGTTATAGTCGGTGTTGGCATTAGGTATTATATACAGACAGGCAGTCTGCTTCCGCAAGAGCAACCGGAACCTGTGCAGGAGAGCATGGTTGTGGAGGAAAAAGCGGAAGAGGTTTCTTCCGAGAGTGATGATGGAAAAACAGAGGAGTCGGTGCAGACTGTAGCGGATAATAACTGGGGGATCGTTCTTTCGGCAAAAGATGTGACATCGGACGGAATGACACTGGTATGTTCGCAAAGTGGTGGTAATCCGACAGGAGAACTTTTGACCGGAGCATGGTATGAAATAGAAGTATCAGAGGGCGGTCAGTGGAAAGTGGCACCTGTCTATGCAGAAGTCTGCTGGGAAGATATCGCATGGGAGATTCCTTCGGAAGATACAACGCAGTGGGAAGTGAATTGGACATGGATTTACGGAACGCTTCCGGCCGGCGAGTATCGGATGGCAAAAGAAATCATGGATTTCAGACAGACAGGTGATTATGATACTTGCAGAAGCTATGCATATTTTACAATTGAATAAACTATGTGGTTTGAGCCATGCGTCGGAAGTCGGCGTGTGGCTTTTTTGATATTGTGTTAGTGCTAATTAAGTTAATTTGGATGTTTTTTGGATTTTTTCATATAGAATGAGTTGTATTGAGTCATATAGAGGTGTTTTTTTGAACTGTTTTCAGCTAGAAAGCTGTATTATAGCAAATCTATCTGCAAAACATGGCACCAAAATAGAGTTATGTAAACCAACGGAAGGCGTGTGAAGTGAAAAACAAAGTATTTTTACAGATAAAATATATAAGAATGCCTTTTCTAGACGAAATAAGGGCAAAATTTTGCAGATATATTATATGAAAAATGAATGAACTATAGGAAAAAGCCCCGGAGATTGAGCTTTACACCATAATTACAAGTGTTGATAAAATTAAAAACAGTCAAAACAGGCAACTTATGCATCGCATACGGCAACTTGCGACATGCATGCTTGCATAGAGAAAATACATATGTTAGCGTAAGACAAAAGGAGGGAACAACGTGAAAATAACAATTCAGATTGATGAACATATTCAGGATACGGAGATTGCAGTTACCTGTAACAAACTCACAACGGATATAGAGAAAATGATTGCAACGCTCCGGATGCTTGACCAACAGCTTATGGTGACAAAAGAGGATGAAAATTATCTTTTAGATGTAGAAAAAATTGCATACATAGAGGCCGTGGAGAGGAAAACTTTTGTGTACACAGCAGAAGATGTATATGAATCAAAATTAAAACTATACGAAATGGAAGAGAAACTTTGCCAAAGCGGTTTTTTCAGGGTAAGCAAGAATACACTCGTACATCTTAAATTTATTAAGTCGATAAAAAATGATATTGCAAGGAAACTTCGACTGACACTTGTTAACGGTGAGCAGGTGATGGTCTCCAGACAGTATGCGGATGAGATAAAGAAAAGATTGGGGGTAATATAAATGGAAAAGAAATACAACATATTTGATTTACTTGGGCAGATAATTTTTATATTTGGGGTTACAGTAATTTGCTTATCTGTATTTGTGATTATGTTTGGAGCAGATGCACAAGGAATGTCTACTATATTTACATTGGGAAATCAAGGGTTAGCAGTGGCTACCTTGGGACAGTTTTTGCTTATGTCTGTCATCATCACAGTAGTAAGGTTTGTGCTGTTTACCGATTTTGTCATCAAAGGATGGCCGGTGGCGGTACGTACAATGTGCATGTTTGTTTTGATCGTAATGATAATCGGGATTTTTGCGGCGGAGTTTGGCTGGTTCCCGGTGAATGATGTGAAAGCGTGGATTCTGTTTTTTGTCAGCTTTTTTGTGTGCTGCGTTGTCAGTGTAACATTATCTGTATGGAAGGAAAAGAAAGAAAACGAAAAGATGCAGGAAGCATTGGAGCGCATGAAAAGAGGAGATATGTAAGATGACACAGGCGATTGTTGTAAAAGATTTAGTGCATAGTTACGGTGAGAAGCAAGTGCTTAAGAAAATCAGTTTGGAGGCAAAGGAAGGACAGATTATCGGAATGCTCGGTCCTTCGGGAGCAGGAAAAACCACATTGATTAACATTTTGACGGGTCAGCTCATACCGACAGGCGGACGGTGTCAGGTGCTCGGCAAAGACTGTGGAACCATGAAGGGGGAGGATTATAAGAAACTGGGGATTATGATGGACAGTTTCGGGTTATATGAGAGAATGAACTGTTTTGACAATTTGAAGTTTTATCAGATGCTGGACGGAAAAAAAGCAGATGAAGTTGCGGATGTACTTGGGAAGGTAGGTCTTGGAGAGGCTAAAAAGACGCTTGCATCCAATCTCTCCAAAGGAATGAGAAACCGGCTTGCTTTCGCCCGTGCAATTTTAAGAAATCCGAAGATTTTATTCCTAGATGAGCCGACAAGTGGCCTTGACCCGGTGACGACAGAAGCAATTCATGAAATGATTTTGGAACAAAAAGAAAATGGTGCAACCGTATTTTTGACAACTCATAATATGTATGAGGCGCAGAAACTCTGTGATCATATTGTTCTTTTGAATGAAGGCAAAATCGTGGAAAGCGGAAGTCCTAAGGAGATTTGCCGCAGGTATAATCATCAGAAGAAAATCAAGATACATCTTATAAATGGTGAAGATATCGAATTGGCACATGATAAAAAATCAGGTGAAGCAGTGGCAGACTACCTTGCAAAAGGACAACTTGAAACGATACATTCAACAGAGCCGAATTTGGAGACCGTGTTTATGGAATTGACAGGAAAGGGGCTGGATAAATAGTGAATCATGTGAAAGCGATTTTATGGAAACAGATACAAGATACATTGAAAAATAAAACGATACTTATTCAGTTTGTTATGTTTCCTGTGATGACAGTTATTATGGAAAATGCGATGGAAATGGAACATATGCCGGAACATTTTTTTGCAAATTTGTTTGCGATTATGTATGTGGGAATGGCGCCTCTTACAAGTATCGCAGCAATTATAGCAGAAGAGAAAGAAAAAAATACACTGCGTGTTTTGCAGATGTCGAATGTAAAAGGCGGAGAATATTTATTGGGGAATCTGATTTATATATTTGTGATGTGCATGACAGGCTCGCTTGTCATCGGGTTAGCCGGCGGTTATAAAGGTAAGACATTGCTTATTTTTTGGGGGATTATGGCGGTTGGACATTTGATTTCAGCTGTGCTCGGTGCTGCTATCGGTGTCATCAGTAAAAATCAGATGAGTGCGACTTCGATTACAGTTCCTGTTATGATGGTGTTCTCGTTTTTGCCGATGCTTTCCATGTTTAATGAAACCATTGCGAAGGTGGCAAAAGTTGTTTATTCACAGCAACTTCATCTGCTATTGCAAAATATTGAGAAACCAGAGTTGACCGGACAGTGTATTTGTGTGCTTGTTGTGAATGTAACTGTTATACTGGTTGTTTTTGTTGTCGCATATCAAAAAAGATTTACGGTAAGAAGATAGGTATGGTATTCTAAGCGTACAAAGAGGTGTATGCAAGATGAAAAAATGGTTGGTTGCGATATTAAGTTTTTGTTTTATGATGATGCTCGGCGGTTGCGGTCTGCTTTGGCAAATGGCAGACAACAGTCAGAGAAATGAAATCCGGTCGCTTGAAGTATGGGCGCCGATAGAAAATGATGAGTGGATTTATCATGTAAATTATCCGCATTATTATTACGGATTTAATAAGAGGGACAGTGGAAGTACCGGGATTTATGATTTTTCGCAGGCAATCCCTGTTGATATGGTGTCCCAAAAGGATTTCGAGTTTTTGCGGGATTATGTACTCGCACTTCCGAATGAGGAAAAAGAAGAGGATTCTGTTTTTGCGTATGCGGTTTTGCTTCACTACTATGATGAAAACGGAGAAACCGAGATGGTTTATGTCGAGGGGTATGATGAGATTCCGGAAGGGTTTGATAAGTTTGTGGAAAAAGTAAATCATCTGTGCGGTGCTTCCTATTTGACCGGAAGCGGAAGTTTGCAGGAGGTAACTCCGGAGTATTTGACGCAGGTGTGGGGCGTGACGGACGAAGATGTCCCGGGCGGAACTTTAGAAGAGTTTATCCGGCAACAGGAACTTGATATGAAGAAACTGACGGAAGATTTTCATATGGAGAGTGCGCTGTATTCATTTTATGCAGGGCAGAAAGATTCGGTTATCGAGCCACATCGGGCAACAGCGCTGCGTAAGACGGAAAGTACGCAGGAGGAGTATGACAGATTTGTCGAGTCGTTAGGAAGAAAACTTTCGGAAAAGGGATATGCACTTGAAAAAAGTGCTGATGTGGCGCAAGATCAGGATTATATGATTCGATATGGAGATTTTTATATTGCAAAATCTTCTGATCTTTCGCAAATGGAAGTGAAAATGCCGGAGTATGAAGGTGATTATTATAAAATTGTTTTGGATGCACATATGGAAGGGATGACGATGTATGCAGACTTTATTTACAGTTATGACGGCAAATTTGTTTTAATCGATTGTAATGATGTGGATGTGCAGGAAGCGTTTGTAACTTGCACTATAGAATAGGGATGAAAAAAGAGTATTGCAAAATAAGCGATTTCTGAAATAGAAATCAGAGCATTATGGTGCAATACTCGCTTTTTTTGTGAGGGGTAACAATCATGGTTCCTCTCGATCTTGAGTTCTAAGTATCCATATATAATAATTTATAATTCGGAACCACCAAATTATTTAAAAGTGGCTCCGTATTTTTTACTTATTCAGCATCGGAATCGCAACCTTTTGATTAAATACCTCAATAAGCGGTCCCATAAAGAAGGCAGTGATAATAGTTCCTATACCGATGATGGTAGGAATTTCGGAAATCTTACCGCCGCCGAGTAAAAAGAGTCCGGCGCCTAAAAGAACACAGATGACATCGGTAACAATACGGATGTATTTAAACTGACCGATGTGCCATTTGTTAACCAAAATCAGCGCAACGGCATCATAGGTGGAAACACCGAGGTCTGCAGTCATATAAAGGGCAGAGCCGAAACAGATAATCACAATTGCAATCAGAAGACACAGAAGCCGGATGATCATGGAAGGATTGACAATCACCGTCTGCAGGAACTCGTAAGTCCACTGTGTGATGTATCCCAACAGGAATAAATTGATGAACGTTGCAATTCCTATGTAGTGCCTGTCAGCAAATAAACTGAACAAAAGCAGGATGGCATTGACAATGACATAGAGCGTTCCGAAGGAAATCGGAATCAGCTTATCAAGTCCGCTCATCAGTGACTGGAACGGATCAACGCCGAGTGCGGCAATTTTAAAAATTCCGACGCTGATTGCACAAATAATCACGCCGAACAGTGACATAAAAATTCTTCTTGTTTTCATAAAACTCTCCTAAAATTTAAAAAATATAGTATTATTATATAGGCAGTAGAGATTTTTGAAAAGGAAAATATGTAATACGATGGAAACAAATAAACAGGACAAGTTTGCTATATTAAAACAATACTATGGTTATGATGCATTCCGTGAAGGGCAGGAAGAATTGATCAATGCAATCTTAGACGGAAGAGATGCATTCGGGATTATGCCGACAGGAGCAGGGAAGAGTGTCTGCTATCAGGTTCCGGCATTGATTATGGATGGAATTACGCTTGTGATTTCACCATTGATTTCTCTTATGAAAGATCAGGTACGTGCACTGAATGAGATGGGAGTTCATGCGGCCTATTTAAACAGTTCTCTGACGTATAATCAATATAAGTTAGCTTTGGCTAACGCGACGAGAGGACAGTATAAGATTATTTATGTAGCGCCGGAGCGTTTGGAAACACAGGAGTTTTTGGCATTCGCATTGGAGGCTCCGATTGCGATGGTAAGCATTGATGAGGCACATTGTGTATCGCAGTGGGGACAGGATTTTAGGCCGAGTTATCTGAAGATTAAGACTTTTATAGGCAAATTGCCGCACCGTCCGATTGTGAGTGCATTTACGGCAACTGCAACGAAAGAAGTGCAGGAGGATGTGACGGAACTTCTTGGTTTACATAATCCTAAAAGAGTGCTGACCGGATTTAATCGGCCGAATTTGTATTTCGGTGTCAGTATTCCGTCGGATAAGAAAGAAACATTAAAACAGTATGTCAGTGTACATAGTAAAGAAAGCGGCATTATTTACTGTGCAACAAGAAAAGGCGTGGAAGAAGTGCATGAGATGCTTGTGAAAGAGGGGTATTTGGCAACACGGTATCATGCAGGTCTTGATGATGAGGAAAGAAGAAGAAATCAGGATGATTTCATCTATGACAATAAGCCGATTATGGTGGCGACGAATGCGTTCGGTATGGGAATCGACAAATCGAACGTCCGCTATGTTGTTCATTTTAATATGCCGAAAAATTTGGAAAGCTATTATCAGGAAGCGGGAAGAGCAGGGCGAGACGGTGAACCGGCGGAATGTATTCTTTTATTCGGCAAGAGAGATGTTGCAACGAACGAGTATTTTATTGAGCAGAATAGGGAAAATGACGAGTTGACGGAAACAGAACTTGAAATCGTCAAAGCAGCAGAACGTGAAAAACTGCGTCGTATGACATGGTACTGTTATACACAAGGATGCCTTCGCGAATTCATGCTCCGGTATTTCGGTGAAGAAAGCAGGGGATGTGATAATTGTTCTAATTGTTTAAGTAATACGGAACTGACAGATGTTACAAAAGAGGCAATTCTATTTATAGAAGCTGTGAAAGAAACAGGACAGCGTTTCGGTGAAAAAGTTCTTCTTGAGATGCTTCACGGAAGTCAGACGGCAAAAGTAAAGCAGTACAAACTTGACCAAACAGAAAGTTTTGGGGTTCTTAAATCAGTTAGCCTTAGCAAACTTTCGCAGATATCTGCGCAGCTGCAGGTAAGGGAATATGTGACTGTGACAAATTCAGAATACCCGATTTTGCAGGTGGGGGAAAAAACGGAGAAACTTTTGGACGGAACAGAAAAAATATTGCTTCGCGAAAAGAAAAACATGACCGGGAAAAAGCGGACAAAACGAAAAAACGGCGGGTATTCTCAGATGGCAAAGTCGGATTCCATTTTCGAACGGCTTCGAAAAGTGCGTCTTGATTTGGCGCGTGAGGAAAAAGTGCCGCCGTATTTGATTTTTTCTGACAGAACACTTGTAGAGATGTGCCAAAAAATGCCGTTGACGGAGGAAGAGATGCTTGCTGTCAGCGGTGTCGGAACGCATAAGATGCAAAAATACGGAGATGCGTTTCTGTCGGTCATCCGCAGTTTTAGGGAAGAATAAGAAACAAAACAAAAGAAATATCGCAAAATCAGTAAAAATGTATCAGCCAAATTGCAAAATGCTGATACATTTTTTTGCTTCGTGAAAATTATTGTAGAAAAGGTGAAAACAATGCGATAACTGTGGGTTGCAGTCTGAAAAAAACGTTTGTTATAATTTGGCTCAAAAGAAAGAACGGAGGGAATACATATGCAGCAAATGAATGTTGTGACTACACAGGATAACGAACGAATGTTTAAAATACTGACAGAACTGATGCATCAGGACAAAGAATTTCAGATAGTTATAAAGGTACCTTCCAAAAAATCGGGCGAGTTGATACAGGCGCAGATGCCTGTGGCGGAAAAAATCAAGCCGGTACGTGATCTCGAAAAAGATGTGACGGATATGATTCATGAACTCGGTGTTCCTGCACATATAAAAGGATATCAATATTTAAGAGAAGCAATTATGATGTCGGTGGAAGATATTGAGATGCTCGGCTCCATCACAAAAATACTATATCCGACCATCGCGAAACGTTTTCAAACAACGCCGAGCCGCGTGGAACGTGCCATCAGACATGCGATTGAAGTGGCATGGAGCAGAGGGAAAATGGAAACATTAGATGCCCTTTTCGGTTATACAATTAATACCGGGAAAGGTAAGCCTACCAACTCAGAATTTATTGCCCTGATTGCAGATAAAATCCGGCTTCTTTACAGAGATCTCGAAGCGTAAAAAAGTGCTTTAAAAAAACAGTGTATTGGTGTATAATAGGAACAACATATTTTATCTGTCTGGGGTTAGTGGACGAGAGGATAATTGGAGGTTTAGGAAATGAAGAATATACTGTTTATTGCTTCAGAAGGTGTTCCTTTTATTAAGACAGGAGGACTTGCTGATGTAGTAGGATCGTTGCCGAAGAGTCTCGACAAAAGATATTTCGATGTAAGAGTTGTTCTTCCGAAATATACATGTATCAAGCAGGAACTTAAGGATAAAATGAAGTACAAAACTCATTTTTATTTGGACTTTGATTGGAAGAGCGAGTATGTCGGTGTTTTAGAAGCAAAAGTAGACGGCATTACATATTATTTTATTGATAATGAGTCATATTTCAGCGGTTTCAGTATTTACAGTGACAATGTACTTGATGAAATCCGCAAGTTCAGCTTTTTCTGTAAAGCGGCGCTTTCAGCACTTCCGCTGACAGGATTCCGTCCGGATTTAATTCACTGTCATGACTGGCAGACAGGACTTGTTCCTGTATATTTAAAAGAGAGATTTGCCGGCGGTGAATTTTTCCAGGGGATTAAGACGGTTATGACGATTCATAACTTAAAATTCCAGGGGAAATGGAATGTAAAAGATGTGAAAAATATTACAGGACTTCCGGACTATTTCTTTACATCGGATAAGCTTGAGGCATACCAGGATGCAAACCTGTTAAAGGGTGGTATCGTGTATGCGGATGCAGTGACGACGGTTTCGGACACATATGCAGAGGAGATTAAGACAAAATTCTTCGGTGAAGGTTTGGACGGACTTTTAAATGCACGTTCGAACTCACTCCGTGGTATTGTAAACGGAATTGATTACGAAGACTTTAATCCGGAGACGGATAAACATATTGTTGCACCGTATAATGCAGCAAATTTCCGTAAAGAAAAGATTAAAAACAAACGTGCCCTGCAGAAAGAACTCGGTCTTGCAGAGGACGACAAGAAGATGATGATCGGTATCGTATCACGTTTGACAGACCAGAAGGGATTTGACCTTATTGCTTACGTGATGGATGAACTTTGTCAAGAAGATGTACAGCTTGTTGTTCTTGGTACCGGTGAAGAACGATATGAAAATATGTTCCGTCATTTTGATTGGAAATACAATGATAAAGTATCTGCAAATATTTACTATTCAGATGCATTATCACATAAGATTTATGCAGCGTGTGATGCGTTCCTTATGCCTTCGCTTTTTGAGCCGTGCGGACTTTCACAGCTCATGGCACTTCATTACGGAACACTTCCGATTGTCCGTGAGACAGGCGGTTTGAAAGATACAGTTGAGCCGTACAATGAATTCGAGAGCACAGGAACAGGTTTCAGTTTTGCCAATTACAATGCGTATGAAATGCTGGCAACAATCCGTTATGCGAAATATGTATATTATCAGCGTAAGCGTGAATGGAACAAGATGGTTGACCGTGCGATGGCTGCTGATTTCTCTTGGGAAGTATCCGCAAAGAGATATCAGGAAATGTACGATTGGCTTATAGGTTAAATATTAGGACCGGAGTTCTTCCGGTCCTGTTTTTTGGAAGGAATATGTAACATGGCGTTTGATGGTGTGACGATAGCAGGTATCGTACAGGAATTAAATGACAAAATTTTAGATGGGCGTATTTATAAAATTGCGCAGCCGGAAAAAGATGAACTATTAATTACAATAAAAGCAGCGGGGGCGCAGTATCGTCTTATGCTCTGTGCAGATGCGTCGTTGCCTCTGATTTATCTGACGGGAGAAAACAAACAGAGTCCGATGACGGCACCGAATTTTTGTATGCTTTTACGTAAGCATTTGCAGAACGGACGTATTGTGGCAATTACACAGCCGGGGCTTGAGCGGGTAATTCAATTTGATATAGAGCATCTGGATGAGATAGGGGATCTTTGTAAAAAGACACTTGCCATGGAACTGATGGGAAAACACAGCAATATCATTTTTTATGATGAGCAAAAGAAGATACTTGACAGTATTAAGCATATATCCGGGATGGTATCCAGTGTGCGGGAGGTACTTCCGGGAAGAACATATTTTATCCCGGAGACTTCGGATAAAGAAGATTTTATACAAAACCCTAACACAGTAGGAGAGTTTACAGATATAATTACGCAAAAACCGATGCCGGTATACAAAAGCATATACAACAGTTATGTCGGCATTTCTCCGATTTTGGCACAGGAGATTTGTTATCGCGCAGGTGTTGATGCGGATGTTCTTGCAAATGCACTTTCGCAGGAGCAGAAGGTGAAATTGCAGGAAACGTTTGAGGACTTTGCGCAAAGCATAGCTACGAAACAGTTTTTGCCGCATATTGTATATGATACATCAGAGACACCTGTGGAGTTCGGTGTTTTGCCGTTTCGTATATACGAAGACAATCCGAAAGAGGAATTCGACAGTGTTTCGGAAGTGCTTTATACTTACTATGCACAAAAAAGTGCAAAGACAAGAATCAGGCAAAAGTCGGCGGATCTTCATCGCATTGTATCAACGGCTTTGGAACGGAATGTCAAAAAGTATGATTTGCAGTGCAGACAACTTAAGGACACAGAGAAAAGAGAAAAGTATAAAGTATACGGTGAACTTCTGCATACTTACGGATATGGTGTGGAGCCGCAGGCAAAGAGCACTACCGTGATGAATTATTATACAAATGAAGAAATAACGATACCGCTGGATCCGGAACTGACTGCGATGGAAAATGCGGCCAAATATTTTGATAAATACGGTAAGCTTAAGCGGACTTATGAAGCACTTACCGAGTTCGTAAAAGAGACGAAGGCTGAAATCGATCATCTGGAATCGGTGATGAATGCACTTGATATTGCCGAGAAAGAAGCGGATTTGGCACAGATTAAAGAAGAACTGATTCAGAGCGGATATATCCGTTATAAAGGCGGACGTAAAAAAGAGAAAGTGACAAGTAAGCCGTTTCATTTTATCAGCAGTGACGGATTTGATATGTACGTGGGACGTAACAATTTTCAAAATGAAGAAATCACATTCCGGTTAGCACAAGGCAACGATTGGTGGTTCCATGCAAAAGGAATGCCCGGGTCGCATGTGATTGTAAAAAACGGCGGAAAAGAAATGCCGGATCGTACTTTTGAGGAGGCGGGAAGACTGGCTGCGCATTTTTCGAAAGCGAAAGGTCAGGACAAAGTGGAAATTGATTATATCGAGAGAAAACATGTCAAAAAACCGGGTGGTGCAAAGCCTGGATTTGTTGTGTATTACACAAATTATTCATTGCTCATTGATGCAGATATTTCAGGTATCCGCAGGGTGGATGACTGAAATTTAGCAATTGACGCAAAAGATAGTTTCTATTATAATTAAATGATGGCTATTGGAGTAATTTCCGAAGGGAGAAAGGGTTTATAATGATTAAAAGTATGACAGGCTTCGGCCGTTGTGAAATGACTGAGGGGAACCGTAAATTCACAGTAGAACTGAAATCCGTAAATCACAGATATCTTGACGTGGCGATTAAGATGCCTAAGAAATTTAATTTCTTCGAGTCATCCATCCGTAATGTTCTTAAAGAGTATATCCAGCGTGGAAAAGTAGACGTGTTCATTTCGTATGAAGATTGCTCCGAAAAGACAGCGACGGTAAAGTATAACAAAGAAATCGCAGCAGAGTATTTGAAATATCTTTCCATGATGGCGGAGGAGTTCGGACTTGAAAATGACATCCGTGTTTCCACACTTTCCAGATATCCGGAAGTACTCAGTATGGAAGAAGTCGATGTCGATGAAGAGGAACTTTGGAAACTTTTGGAAAAGACACTTCGCGGTGCTGCGCAGCAGTTTGTTGAATCGCGTGTGAAAGAGGGCGAGAACCTTCGCACCGATCTTATCTCAAAATTAGACGGAATGCTGGAACATGTAGATTACATTGTAGAGCGTTCGCCGGAAATTATTGAAGAGTACAAAAATAAAATTTACGATAAAGTCAGAGATCTTATGTCAGATGCGCAGGCAGAAGAAAACCGTGTGCTCATGGAAGTGACGATTTTTGCGGACAAGATTTGTGTGGATGAGGAGATGGTTCGTCTCCGCAGTCATATTGAGACGACACGCCAGACACTTCTCGAAGGAGGAAGCATCGGACGTAAACTTGATTTCATTGCGCAGGAGATGAACCGAGAGGCAAATACAACGTTGTCTAAGGCTAACAATTTGGATATTTCCAATCGTGCGATTGAACTGAAGACAGAGATTGAAAAAGTAAGAGAACAGATTCAGAATATTGAGTAATATATTCCGTGGGAGAAATAGCATGAATAAGAATGGTGTTTTGATTGTGATTTCAGGCTTTTCCGGTGCAGGAAAAGGTACTTTGATGAAAAAAATGATTGCGGATTATGATAATTACGCACTCAGCATTTCTATGACAACCCGTGACCCGCGAGAAGGTGAGCAGCACGGCAGAGAATACTTTTTTGTAACCAAAGAAGAGTTTGAAGAGCGTATTGCAAATGACGGTATGATTGAGTATGCAACATATTGCGGCAATTATTACGGAACACCGAAGGCTTATGTAGAAGAGCAGCTTAAAAACGGTAAAGATGTGATTCTTGAAATTGAGGTACAGGGAGCGAATATTGTAAAAGAAATTTATCCCGAGGCAGTCCTGATGTTTGTGATGCCGCCGAGTGCGCAGGAGCTTTACCGCAGACTGACAAGCCGCGGAACAGAAACGCCGGAAGTGATTGCGCAGCGTATGGCAAGAGCGGTAGAAGAGTCGGAAGGGATTGACACCTACGATTACATTGTGATAAATGATAAGTTAGAAGATTGCATTGCGCAGATTAATACCATTGTGGAAGCAGCGCGTTATACTCCGAAAAACAATGAGGAGTTTATCGATACTATTAAAGCTGAATTAAAAGATCTTTTGAAAGGAGAATAAAGATGATACATCCGTCTTACACAGAATTAATGCAGGTAGTAAACAGCGAGGTGGAACCGGGAGAAGTTCCTGTAGTAAACAGCCGCTATTCTATCGTTATGGCGACAGCAAAGAGAGCGAGACAGATCGTTTCGGGAGATGAACCGATGGTGGATATGCCAAAGGAAAAGAAACCTCTTTCCGTTGCAGTGGATGAGCTTAACCAGGGCTTAATCAAAATTATAGGAGAAGAAAAAGAGGAAGAATAATCTTTCTCTTTTTTCTATATTACAAATATGAAGATTATGTTTATTTCACTTGGCTGCGATAAGAATCTTGTCGATACCGAGATGATGCTCGGAATGCTTTCCGAGCAGGGACATACCTTTACGGATGATGAGATGCAGGCGGAGGTAATTGTTGTTAATACCTGCTGTTTTATAGGAGATGCTAAAGAAGAGAGTATTAATACGCTCATTGAGATGGGTGCTTTGAAGGAAAGTGGCAATCTTAAAATGTTGATTGCAACAGGGTGTCTCGCACAGAGATACCGCGATGAGATTCAGACGGAAATTCCGGAAGTGGATGTCATTGTCGGAACGATGGCGATAGATTGCATTGCCGAGGCTGTTGCGCAGTATGAAAAAGAAAAGAAAGATAATTTTGTTGCAGATATAAATGCGCCTGTTGTTTGCGGGAAAAAACGTGTTGTGACAACGGGAGGACATTTTGCTTATTTAAAAATTGCAGAAGGCTGTGAGAAACACTGTACATATTGCATTATTCCGAAAGTCAGAGGAAATTTCAGAAGTGTTCCTATGGAAGTGCTTCTTGAGGAAGCGCAAAATCTCGTGGATCAAGGTGTAAAAGAACTGATTCTTGTTGCGCAGGAAACGACGCTTTACGGAAAAGATTTGTACGGTGAAAAATCACTTCCGAAATTACTCAGGGAATTGGCAAAGATATCCGGGCTATATTGGATACGTATTTTATATTGTTATCCGGAGGAGATTACCGAAGAACTGATTGAAGTAATCCGCACGGAAGATA
>JAZQDJ010000132.1:0-7145 GCA_045546735.1 Lachnospiraceae bacterium
TGATTAGCCTCTATGCGGTCCTTTATGCTTCGGCATAAAGGTGCTGAGTTCAGGCTGTATGGTGGAGAGGCGGTTCCGGCTCCTCTAAAGGGAGACCGTCCGAAAGGACGGCAACCGGAAGCACGCGGCTTCAGCCGTGTGGGGCTTCACGACATGCAGAGGATTGCGGATGTACTTGGAACCCTCAAAACACCCGACCACATCGCATGTATGTATGGAGAATAATTCGTAGACACGCGGAAACGGAGGTCTGAATGAATATCAATATTGGAGATAAGGTATATATCAGGCGCATTTCGCAGCCGCCCATGGATATTACCACTATCGTTGCAAAAAAGGAAAAAGAACCATTTTACAAAAAAGGGGAAACATTGTACAGAGATGTTATCTGCTGCGATATTGATGAAAACGGAAAAACAGAGCGGGTCAGGTTCAAAGAGAATGGACACATGAAAAACCTTTATGGCGACTGTCTGGAAGGGTATAACGGAAAAGCGTATCTGCTTTTTACAACAGAGAAAGAAAGAGCGACTGGACTCGCCCGTGAAAAAGCCGCATCAAAAATCCGTGCGTTCATTGGCGGAGGGAAATGTCTTATCAGGAAGGATGAGAACAGCCCGGGGGAAAAGAAGATATTTGCGCCTGCCGATTACAGCCTGGAAGACATGGAAAAAATCGTAAAGATATTGGGCATATCCTCACTTCCGGAATATCTTACAGACGATTATTAAAGAAAAGAAATTAGATAAACAGAGATATTTATCATGTTTAAGGCATTCATCCACTCGCCTCGGGGCGGCGGAATGAATGCCTTTTTTGTTCAAATTTCCTCATTTCCTAGAAAAAATAAGATTTTTACCGTAAAAAGTATAATTACGATAAGAAAGTTTATCGCGCAGGGGGAATTATGTTTACAAGAAACACAAAAAAGATATTGGCAGGGACTGCTTCCATAGGACAGGAGATATATTCCATCTACGTGCCGGAAACCGGAGCAACACATTTTATTACCGGGTATGTAACAAAAGTCGCCGACGGATATATAGAATATTCCCGCCGGAAAAAGGATGGCACAAGAGAAAAATGTTCTTCATCAGTAATTCTGGAAGTAGACATGGATGCCGACGAAATCTACAACAAATACAAAAATGAATTTGAAGATATATACAAGAGTATCCAGAACCCGCTCGGATTAAGTGAAATAGGATACCACGAGTACGATAATTCGTGGCTGTACGGGAACATAATCAAAATGGCCGGAAGGCTGCGTGAAATGAACGCAAGGGTTGTTGGACACTGTGACAGCATCGTTCCTAAAGAGGTACTTTTCTCTGACCGCATACTTGACATCGCGATAGTATGCGAGACAGAAATGGGTAAGCGATTTTGGTGCCATTTTTCAAAAAAAGAATACGAATCATTCGTATACAGATACAGTAACATGGACGGCTGCCACAGGCTGTATATGGATTTGCAGAAACGTATCCCCGAAAGTGATATAGGGGAAAAGAAAAGGGAGATAACGTCACCCGAAAGCATATTCAAATATATTGAAAAAGAGGGTGTTCGTGTTGTCGGATACTGCGGTGAAATACCGGAAGAAACAGATAGCGACGGTATTATCCATGATGGCGATGTTGTCCGATATATAAAAATAGTCTTTGAGAATGAGAACGGAGACAGGACACATGCAGACATGAGTATATACAGATATGAAAGTTTTTCTAAGAGACTGGGTGAACTGTCATTGTAAGGCTGCGTCAGGAGGGGAAAACGGAGGTTTCAGATGATTAAGACAAATATTCAATGGGACAGCCAAACGGGAAAAGTACTGAAAGACCTGCGTATTTCACAAGCCCCGTTGTACGAAAGGCTGCGGATACCGGGAATGCCGGGGACACAGGCGGTGTCTCATATTGAACCTGGTATGCCGCTGAAAGAGGAACAGATGAAAGACATCTCAAAAGAACTCGGTACAAATGCCGATTATTTTGCAAGAATAACACAGGAACTGTCAACCTTTGGGAGCGGTGCGAAAACGCATGAAGACGCAGATAAACAACAGGAGGCATATATGGCAAACGGTGACACAGAAAAAATAATGGACACAGATTCTGTCGGCATGCAGACGGAAAATCCGGCGTTAGCAGACGGAAACGATACAGAAACCAGCACAGACGATGTGGCAATGGGAAATAGCGCAGATACCGCGGAGATTACCGGTGATACTCTCGGCGAAAGGCTGAGAAGCGCAAGAACAAGGCTCGGTTTCACGCTGGAACTTGTTGTTTCGGCTTCCGATGTGGGGATAAGTAAGTTCATGCTTGGCAGATATGAGAGAGACGAAAGGGTTATATCGGAAGATGCTCTCACAAAACTTGCGGTGCTGTATGACTGCAAAGTAGAAGACCTTGCAACGGAGGAAGATATCCAGAGAATCCGTACTCATTACGAAAACCCGAGGGTAAAGATTGGACAGAACGCTGCCCGTAAGCGCAAGTCCGGCGGGCGTGCCGCGGCAAAGAAAGTCAGGGAAAAATCCAGAAGGATAAAAGCGTCTAAAAAGCAGGCAGAAAAAGAAACTGTTTTGAAACAGGACACAGAAGCAGAAACCATCGCTCCGGCAGAGAAAACTGCATATGTTGCACAGGAAGTAAACGCACTGGCAGGGGTGGTGAAAAACGCAAGAGTAACAATGGGAAAAGACGCCGCATATGTCGCCGAGGCTGTCGGAATGCCGCAGAAAGAATATCTTCTTTTTGAGAGAGGACAGGCAGACATATCTATGTCGCAGTTTTTATCCATGTGTAAGGAACTTCGCATTGTCCCGGCAGACATTGTAAAAGAAACTTTCAGGAACGCATGGTGTGTGTTCACTGCGGAAAAAACAAAGGATTTTTACGCAGTTGTGGGTATGTGTGCTGAACGCGGGATTGAATTTGAACCAAATTCAGAACTCAGGACAGTGAAGATGTATGCAGACAGAGAACGCATGGAAGAAATATTCAGCAACCTTGAAATAAGAGGGAATTTTTAAAAAATGGGTTCATGTAATATGGGTAATTATGAGTACTGGGACACAATTGAGGGTATAGGAGATTTGTTTGTTGAGAATGTATTGGTATACGGGAACGAACCGGTTTTGTTCGTATGCGTAAACGGGAACGGGCAGAAATATTTGTTCATGGCATATAATTCGTATGTATCAAAATACGTTTTTGCAGAACTGAGTGAGGAATCGTTGTCGGATATGCTCCATAACAGATGCAGTATAGAACAAACATTCCGAAACGCCGGTAAAATCTGCTGCACCCATGAAAACGAAGAAGGAAACCTGGTATACGACGCTCACTGTTCTCTGCAATTTGATGCTGAAAAACTTCCAAAAATCGGAATGATGCTTGTTTTGCATCAGTCAAACCCATAATCACAAAAATTTCATACTTATTATGAGGGCTGCCTTATGGCAGCCGCAGCATCAACCAATATAGAAAAGGAGAGTGTTTATGGAAGAAAATGTAAACATCGAAATGAAAGAACAGGGAGCGGACGCGTATGTAAATACCGGGTCTGTGTCTGCTCCGGCAGAAGAAAAAGAGAGAACGCAGTACCCTGATTTTACGTCGGATTTTGACGAAAAAGATATTGCGGAAAACAAGGTCTTTGCAATGGGTGTATATGCGCTCGGTATCGTGGGAATCATCATCGCCCTGCTGGCAGCGGGTGAATCTGCTTTTGTCAGGTTCCACGTTAAGGAAGCACTCAAGATTTCAATCCTCGAAATCGTAACATCAATCATAACGCTGGTACTGTTCTGGACGATTATCGTGCCCGCTGTTGGCGGAATCATCGCTCTGCTTATGACAATCGCAAGAATAATCGGTTTTGTCAATGTATGTAAAGGCAAGGCTGTCCGCGCCTTTCTTGTAAAGGATATTGATTTTCTGAACTAAATATAATTACTGTGAATGACCCACCGCCTGCGTTTCGCTTAAAGGCGGGCAATTCACAGCGAACAGTTAGTAGAATGCCCCGCTTGCCGGGGCATTTTTCATGCGCGGTGTAAGCGATAGGTCGTTCATAAAGAATAGCGGCAGAACGGAATATACGCTAATCGGAACGCAACAGAAGAATTCCTAGAAAAATCATACAATTGTAGATGAAATATAATGTTACAAACAGGTAATACAAAAAGAGACATTGCGATTAGCCGCGGCTCTTCCGGGATATGACAGAAAGAATATTTCCATCAGGGAAGCCTGCTGCGACAACACAAGAGTCATTTTAAGGGAAAGGAAGAAAAGTATAGAAATATGACTTATAAGAAAGAAAATGAATTCGAAAAATTTAGGAGAAGAGGAATCGTACGAATGATTGCTGCGGTACTTATATTTTTTATTATTGCCGCTGTAATTATTTTCGTAAACCGCGCATCCATAAACAGGGCATTTAAGGACGTAAAGAGCGAATACAACAATGGTATGCCCCGTACAATAGAAGTATATTCGCCGGATGGAAATCTTTTACAAAAATATGATGGCAAAATAGATGTGGAAACAAACCCGTCATATATTTTGTTTGAAGATGAAGACGGCAAAAGGCACATCATCTACCCTGGCGCGTCAACAGTCCTTATTGATGAGAAATAAGGCACGATATGTCGTATGGGCTTATATACGGAAATACGCAGAGGGAAAGGAAAAATGCATCAGCAGACAAAAAGAATTGAAATAATCGAAACATTCGACGATAACGGCAAAAAGGCGAACAGCATGGAAATGGAAAAAAGGTTCATGAACAGCGTATGCCTTTTATCCCGAAAAAAACATACGAGATACGACGACAAAGGTAATATTGTAAGTGAAAACGAGACAATGACCCGTAATTTTGACGGCGCGCGCTCCAATGTTGAAAAAAGGAGCATCAATGTGGCAAGGAGAAATAATGGTACAAGGACGGAGACAAGCACGATAGTCCACCTTGAGTTCAACAACCCGTCATCATTACTGCCGACATACTGTGATGAGATGACAAAAGAAAAAGAGATTGACGCAAACGGAAACGTTATCTCTGAAAAAGAGTTTCAAAACGGCACTCTTGTAAAGGAAGAGAAGACATCATACAGAAAGAACGGTGTCATCAAGTCGTCATTTCTTAAGTTCTATACAAAAAAGGGGAAAGGGGTATCTGTCCAGAACAACTCCAGAAAGACTGAATACGACGAAAACGGCGTGGCAAAAAAAGCCATAATAACAATATATGACCCCGACGGGCACGTGAAAAGGGTGACTACCGATTATTATTCAAAAGACAACCCGAGCGTCGCAGCAAAAGTCCGGACGGTATATTACAAAAAAGGAAAGCCGTATAGGGAAGAGGTAACGGAAGACTCCCCACCTATCCATACGAACGCGGGCGCTTCATGTATGTAGGTGATATTGAAATCAGAAAAATCGGGGACGGCAAAACAGAAAAAATGTTCTTCTAAAGAGCGGCAAAGATTATGTAACGTCCCGTCTGAACGCATCGTCTGCGTGGCGGTTAAAAAGGAATGCCAGTGGATACTTTTCGACAGGCATGCAGAAATAGAAGGAAGCCTCGATACCTTCATGTGGTAACGAGCAGGGAAAGGGGAACAAACGACAAGAGAAGAAAAAATTTAGGTGATTATGTCAAAAGACCGGAAGGTGATTGCAAAAGGAACGCCTAGAAACAGGCATCCGATACACCTTTCAGATATAAAAAACCGGCTGCGGTATCTGACGTATACATCCAAAAAGATGGCAGAATCCGCATTCAAAACCAATTTCTTTTATTATCGGGGCGAATCCGGCAACTTCGTACCTTGTCCCTACACAAGAGATGACCTGGAGGCAGTAGAGGCCAAACTTATTCTGGAAATTCCTGACGCCTGAAGAGGTGATGTATTATGCCTTATAAATCTATGCAGATTGCAAAATTCATGGTGGATGTATGCCTGAAATCAGGAACGCCAATCACAAACATGAAATTACAAGCGGCGATGTACCGTGTCCAGAGGACGTTTTTAAAAAATGGGAAAGGAAGAGCATTTTTCGAAGACATTGAGGCATGGGTATTTGGTCCCGTCGTTCCTGATGTATATTTCATGTTCTGTGGCTTTGGAGCAAACGACATATGGCTTTCCTACTCGGAAGCGGAAAAAGATATAGAGGGAATAGACCGAAACATTATAAAGAAAACGGCGCTGGAAACAGCAGCCGAAAAACCGTGGGACATACAAAAAGATGTATGCCGGAAAAACGGAGCATGGGCAGAAACATACGCAAATGGTTTTGGAAATCATAGCATAATACCCGTGGACGAGATTGCCATAGAGGAAAAAATGTAATATGCCCGACAGGGCATATTTGTTTTTCCATGCATATCACATTTTTTTGATAACTGTTTACCATTTAAAAAATAAGGAGGTATATGTATGGGAAATCAGTTTGAAGTAACAGGGAAATATAATACCGCAAAGATATTCACAGACAACATCGAACCCGAGGCGGTCGCCCAGATTATCAGCCTGTGTAATCAGCGAGCATTCGAAGGTTCAAAAATCCGTATCATGCCCGACGTTCATGCCGGCAAGGGATGCACTATCGGAACAACGATGACTATCGTTGATAAGGTAATCCCTAATCTCGTCGGTGTAGACATCGGCTGCGGGATGTACGTGGCAGACCTTGCCATGTACGAAGGGGATATCGACCTTGCAGAGGTCGATGATATTATCAGACAATACGTGCCCGCCGGGTTCTCCGTAAGAGGAAAGGCACACAGGTTCGCAAAGAACGTGGACGTCGAGGGTATGTGCTGCTATGACAAGATAAGGGGGTCGGAAAACCGTATCCTTTTATCTGTTGGCACTCTTGGCGGAGGAAACCACTTCGTCGAGATTGATAAAGATGAAAACGGAAGGCTGTTCCTCGTGGTACACACCGGTTCACGCAATCTTGGCGTTGCCGTTGCAACGTACTACCAGAACGAGGCGTGGCGTCGTCTTTCGGCGAAGTTCGGAAAAGAAGCACGTGATGAAATCATCACGAGGCTGAAAGAAGAAGGTCGCCAGAGCGAAATCTCGGCGGAACTGAAAAACCTTACCGCGACATGCGGCGTAC